>CAZGYZ010000055.1:0-9726 GCA_964530675.1 uncultured Nitrospira sp.
TCGCTTTGGCCAAGACCAGGATCTGGCCTGCCGCATCGACTGAGGAAGTGGCGGTGCTGTCGATTCGGAGATCCGGGTTGATCGGCGCTTCATAGGGAGATTGGAGCCCCGGGACAGTACCAGATTCTCCCAACTGGCCCTTTCGATAGGTTCCTTTCTTGTCTCGCTCCATGCAGGTCGTGAGGGGACATTCCACGGAGACCTCGATGAAGCGAGGGATGACGGACCGCGCAAAATCCCGGTAGACCCGGCGGCTGGCCGTCGCGTCGAAGACCACGGTCACACCATGTGCTACAAGCTTCTGTCCGGTGAAAGCCAAGGCCCGATAGAAGAGATCCCGCTCCGCTTCTGAGTAGGTCGGTATCGGCGTGATGACCCTCCGCACCTCATCGGATTCCAACACCTCGACCGTCAATCCGAGCCCTTCGAGCTGCGGCTTCAGGGCAGAGACCATCGTGCTCTTGCCCGAGGCCGGCAGGCCGGTGATCCAAATGGCGAAAGCTAACCCGTGAGGGGTGAGGGGTAAGGGGTGATCAGGAATGGCTTGTTCGTTCATCGTACTCGCTCATCACAGATCACTCACGCCCTTCACTCCCGGCAATATTCGTTCACCCGCGACGGATCGAAGCGCGGCTCATCCAACACATGTTCGATAAATCGAAAGATGGTCCGGCGCACCTCGATCGACAGTTTGGGGTACCACAGAGGACTCGCCAAGACTAACCCTCGAAATGCAAAGAAAGGGGCGGCTGACTCCGTGACCGCCTCATCGTGACTCGCCTCCATATAGCTGTCCCAAAAGATTCGGAACAGCACTTCCAACGGCCCTTTCAGGGAACCCCAGCGACAGAGTGAGAAGAACAGATAGTTGATCGTCATCGAGGTCACATCGTCTGCCGGTTCCCCCCACTCCCCTCGTGACCGGTCAAGCACTGAAAAATCTGTTCCTTTCCGGAACAAGACATTCCAGGGATGAAAATCTCCATGGACCTGCGACAAACGCTGGGTCTCCCCGCGCAGGCGCCAGCGCCAGCGATTGCAGGCTTCCTCAACCCCGCGCAAGAGATCCGCCGAGATAAATTCATAGCGATCCGGGTAACTATCGGTCAATCCCATAATACATTCCCCGTGGCCGATCAATTCCCGGAGCCGGCGCCGATAGAGGGATGGATCGCGCCGTTTCCTGGCATGGATTTCCGCCAGGTAACGTGCCAGGGCTCTCGTCCGCTCTCGATCCTGTTTCCTGAGCCTTCCACCCTTGGCCAATCGTTCCAGATCGAGATGGTAGCTGGCCCCCTCCATCCACTGGGTGAGGACAAAAAATTCTTCTGCCGACGCGACCGACATGAGCTCTTGCTCGGATGTAAAGGCGCCAACGTCCAGCGCCTTTACATGGCGCGGCAACCGTCCATAGGAGTCATAGTCCCAGAGGATTGCCTGGGCCCGATCCGCCGGATGCTCATGGCCGAATGGCCCAGGCTTCATGGTCTCAAGTACGGCAGACTGCACGAGGCTGCCAATGCGGAACGTCAACTTGACCGGCGTGCCATAGCCATACTGTTTCTGTGCCCCCTTCGAACTGGCCTTGCCGATCACCTCACAGGACACCAATGTGACATTGGGGCCAAAGCGAGCCCGGAGATACTGTTCAAGAGAATGTTTCCTCAGCGCTAACATATAGGCTGAACCTCGCAAGTCACGTTCCACTCCCACCCAGGCAGGAGGTATGGAGCAGAAGCACGAAGCGAAGAACCTTTCACCCCTTACCCCTCACCCTTTACCTCCCTTCTGCTGGCGCATTGCGCTTCACTACCAAGAATACACTGAGGAAAAACGCGCCACTTCAATTAGGCGAGAGGTGCGTGCCGGGGCAAGAGGCAAGAAATATCAGCCCCCTAGCCTCGCGCCTCTAGCGCCTCGCCTCCTTCTGAGGCAGGCACACCGTTTGCTGATATCAACCAGCAGCTGGCTACTTGGTCTATCTGGTTGATTTGGTTCATCTGCCTAGTTTTGTTCAACCAAATAAACAAGACAAACCAAATGAACATGACAGGAGACAACATGGAACTGGAAATTGAAAGTCGAAATGTCGAGATGACCCCCCGGTGGAAAACTGAAATTGAATCCCGCATGGCAGACCTCCAACGGAGGCACGAGGATCTGATCCATGGGCGAGTCACCCTGACGAAAAATCCCCACCACAAAAAACAGGCCAACGTCGCCGAGGCGCTCATCGTCGTGACACTCCCTGGCCGCCAAACCATGACGTCCCGCAAGGAAGACAAGACGTTCGAAGAGGCCATCAGAACCGCCTTCGACGCCATGGCCATCGAACTCCGCAAGCACCGCGAAAAGCGCGGTCGTACCGAGGTACGCACCGCTCCGATCCCGCCATTGCGAGGCGTGATCTGCAAACTGTTCCCAATAGAAGGATACGGGTTCATCCTCAAGGAAGGGGGTGGCGAGGTCTACTTTCACAAACACGCGCTACAGGGTCTCACGTTTGGCGAATTGACTGACGGCACCGACGTCGCCTTCAACATTGAAGCTGGTGAGAAAGGTCCTCAGGCAACGACGGTTCACCGTCCGTCCCCCATCGTCCCCTAGGAACCACGATGACGATTGAAAAGTTCAAGATCCCCGTCTCCATGCTGTCGCCGACTGTCGATCCGACGCAACTGGGGTTCGACGATACCAGCGAACTGGAGCCGCTGAACGAAATTATCGGGCAAGAGCGGGCGGTCGAGGCCTTGGAATTCGGCTTGCACATGAAGGGCCCCGGCTTCAATCTCTATGTGGCAGGTCCAGTCGGGACAGGCAAAGGGACCCTCATCCGTCAGATGGTGAAACGGATAGCCCAGGCCTCGCCGGCGCCGGCCGACTGGTGCTATGTGAACAACTTTCAGGACTCATCACGTCCGGTCTGCCTCTCATTTCCGGCAGGACAGGGCTGTGCCTTCAAGCGTGAAATGACCGCGTTCATCGAAGGACTGCGGCGTGATATTCCCCTCGCATTCGACAGCAAAAAGTATCTGGATGCCAAAGCTAAAATCTCCGAGGACACGGAATCGAAGAAAAAAGCGCTCTTTGAGGATTTAACGGAACTGAGCGCGAAGCAGGGATTTGGATTCGAAGATACCCCGTCTGGGTTCGGGCTCGCCCCCCTCAAAGACGGCCATCCGATGACAGACGAAGAGATGGAGGCTCTGACCGAGCAGGAACAGCAAGAGCTGACGGAGCGGCGGAAACCACTTGAAGGCGAGATCAGAGAGTTCCGTGTTCGCATCCACAGTCTCGAAAAAGAAGCTGAACACCAGCTGCGCCAGCTGGATCACCAACTGGTGGCCAATCTCCTGGAAGGTCGCTATGAGACGATGCGCCGCGCCTACCCGGATTCGCCGGCGATCTCCGGCTACCTCGAACGAGTTCGCCACGACGTTATTCATCACTACAGGGATTTTCTCCCGCACGAAGGCCCGGTATTCCATCTCCCAGGACTTGAGCCCCGCCGGCCCGATATGACCCGCTACCTCGTCAATCTCATCGTTGAGAACAACCCAACGGGGGGAGCGCCAGTGATCGATGAGTCCCACCCGACCTATACCAACCTGATCGGGAAGATCGAGAGAAAAGCCCAGATGGGCGTCATGTACACCGACTTTACCGAGATTCGGGGCGGCGCAGTCCTGCTTGCCAACGGCGGATATTTGATCCTCAATGCCATGGATATCCTCCGCCAGCCCTTTTCCTGGGACGCGTTGAAGCGGCTGATCAAGACCGAAGCGGTCAAGATCGAAGACCCCGCCGAGTTCTATGGCTTTTCCACCGCAGGGCTCAGGCCAGAGCCGATTCCCGTCACGGTGAAAGTCATCATGGTCGGGCCTCCAGTGCTGTATCAGTTACTTCAATCCTATGAAGAAGATTTTTCGAAGCTCTTTAAGGTGAAGGCGGACTTCGATACCGAGGTAGTGCGGAGCGAACGGCAGGATCGCCAATATGCACGCTTCATCGCCAAACTCTGCCGGGAGGAAGGGCTCCTGCATTTCGGAGTCGATGCCGTGGCCGAGGTTATCCGGCAGGGGTTCCGATTTGCAGATCGGCACGACCGGCTCTCGCTGCGCTTCAGTCTGGTCAGCGACCTCATCCGGGAAGCCGGCTACTGGGCCAGGAAGGAGAATCACGCGTTCGTCACACGCGCGGATGTCGAAGCGGCGGTTGCTCACAAGCGCCATCGGTCGAATTTGGTGGAGCAGTGGATCCAGGACGAGATCCGAGAGGATACTTTGATGGTGGATCTGGATAAGGAAGTCGTAGGCCAGGTCAATGGGCTCTCCGTACACCAACTCGGCGATTACGCCTTCGGTCGCCCGACCAGGATCACCGCACGCACCTCTGTCGGCACCAAAGGGGTGATCGACATTCAACGCGAAGCGGAACTCGCAGGCAACGTCCATAGCAAGGGTGTGATGACGCTTGTGGGGTATCTCTCCGGTAAGTTTGCCGGAGTCCATCCCTTTGCGTTGAGCGCTTCACTGACCTTCGAGCAGACCTACTCTGAAGTGGAAGGTGACAGCGCCGCCGTGGCCGAGTTGGCCGCCATCCTCTCCAGCCTCGCGGATCTCCCCGTTCGTCAATGGTTCGCCGTGACCGGCTCCGTCAACCAGCTGGGCGAAGTGCAGCCGATCGGCGGCGTGAATGAAAAGATCGAGGGATTCTTTGAGTCCTGCGTACGGCGAGGACTGACCGGGAAACAAGGCGTCATTATTCCCACCCGCAATACCAAGCATCTCGCCCTGCGGCGCGACGTCGTCGAGGCGGTGGAGTCCGGTCAATTCACGATCTATGGGGTGAACAGGATAGAAGAGGCCATCGAATTGCTCACCGGCGTGCCGGCCGGCGTGCGCGGCCTCGATGGGGAGTTCGCCCCAGACACAGTCTACGGTCGCGCAGCGCAACGGCTCGGGGAACTGGCCCAGGCCATCGCCGAATGGAGCGAGGGCGAAGCAAAATCTGATGGACGCATCATCACAGAAGTCTAGGAGGAGGGTACTTCATGCCCATGTACGACTATAAATGTCAGGACTGCGGGAAGGAATCGTTGGTGGTCTTGACGCTGAAGCAACATGAAACCAACAAAGTGATATGCCCAAAATGCGGCAGCGCCAAGGTACAGCAACTCTATACATCATTTGTGGCCCACACGACCAAGAAAAGCTGACAGCATGCTGAAAATGACCCCCAGCGTCGTTCTCAGTCGCCCGTCTCCCTGCAACGTACCCCAAGGGTACGCTTCAGTCGCCGAGCTCCCTGCGGCCTTGCTGGGATGTCATTTTGATCATGCTGGAGGATCGAATCTTGTCGTCGGTGGCAAGGGGACATTTCAATGTCGGACATACCCCTATGGGGTTTCCACAGCTGTTTAGGAGGCGTGATGCGTATTTTCTCACGGAACATGATAGCCACTCTGAGCTTGTGTCTCATCGGCCTCCTGTGTATTCCTCTCCTCCATGCACAAGAGTATCCGTCCGATGCCATGCGCGGCAAAGCCGTATATCAGCGCCATTGCCAAGCCTGCCACGGTGTCGGAGGCTGGGGGGATGGACCGGACGCGAAGGCTCTCAAGGTGGCACCGGCCAATTTCCACCGCTTCTCGTCTTTCCTGAAATCCGACGAAGAATTACTACGGACCATCGAGCACGGGGTCGTCTTCAGCCCCATGCATTCATGGCGAGGGCAGCTGACGGACGGGGAAATGCAAGACGTGGTGTCCTACGTACGTCTGTTATCCCAACAGGGGCGTTAGCGCGCTCTTCCGACATCGTCTTGCTGCACTGATCGTCGCAATGCCATGAGCACAATGAGGGAACCACTGTATGTCGGCGATGCCTTGCTGATTGTTGATGTCCAGAACGACTTTCTCTCCGCCGGAACCTTAGGGATCAAGGGAGGCGACGAGATCCTCCCTGTCCTGCGCGGATACATGGATCGTTTCCAATCACGCGGCCTGCCGATTTTTTTGTCGCGAGACTGGCATCCCCCCAACCATTGTTCCTTTCGCGAGCAGGGCGGACCCTGGCCGATCCATTGCGTGGCTGGGTCGACCGGCGCTCTGCCGCCCCCTTCGTTCCCCATCCCGGAAACGGCCACCATCATTCATAAGGCGACCCAGCCAGACAAGGAAGCCTACTCGGCATTCCAAGATACGCCCCTGCACAAGCTCTTGCAGGCTGCGGGCATCGCGCGGCTCTTCATCGGCGGGCTCGCAACGGACTATTGCGTCCTCAACACGGTCAGAGACGCCCGGGTGCTCGGCTACCACGTCTGCTTGCTGACCGATGCAATCAAGGCCGTCAATGTGGCCTGGGAGGATGGACGCAAAGCGGAAGAGACCATGGTTCGATTGGGAGCGATCCCGACCCGTCTGGAAGGTCTCGCTACATGAATCCCTGCTCAAGCGTTCTCCTGACCGATCTCTATCAACTGACCATGGTGCAGGCCTATCTTGACCAGGGCATGGAAGACGAGGCCGTGTTCGAGTTGTTCGTCCGCAAGCTGCCGCTCCACCGCAATTTCCTACTGGCCGCCGGTCTCGCACAGGTCGTGGAGTTCCTCTCAGGGCTTCATGTCACGACGGAAGAGCTGGAATGGCTCGAATCGACCGGACGGTTTAACTCGCCGCTGCTGCGTTATTTGGAAGGCTTGCGGTTCACAGGAGAAGTCCATGCGATGTCGGAAGGAACGATCTTCTTTCCGCATGAGCCGATTCTCAGAATCGTCGCGCCTCTTCCCCAGGCCCAACTCGTCGAAACGCGCGTCATGAATCTGTTGAATTTCCAAACCATGATCGCCTCGAAAGCGGCGCGATCGGTCTTGATTGCCGGCGGAAAACCGCTCATCGATTTTGGACTGCGCCGAGCACACGGCGCGGAGGCAGGCCTGCTCGCCGCGCGAGCCAGCTATCTGGCCGGCTTCGCCGGAACCGCGACGGTCCTCGCCGGCATGGTCTATGACATTCCGATCTACGGCACCATGGCCCATTCCTTTGTCCAAGCCCATACAGACGAGACGACCGCCTTCGAGCATTTTGCTCTCGCGCATCCGGAAAACGCAGCCCTCTTGATCGATACCTACGACACGGAGGCGGCGGCACACAAAGTGGTGGCGCTGGCTCCGAGCTTGAAACAACAAGGCATCGCAGTGAAGGCGGTACGGTTAGATAGCGGTGACCTGGCGGACCATGCGCGAAAAGTTAGGCGCATTTTGGATGAGGGGGGCTTGCCCAAAACTCAGATCCTGGCAAGCGGAAATCTGGACGAATATCAATTGCAACGATTGATCGCCGGCGGAGCACCGATCGACAGTTTTGCCGTCGGCACCGCCATGACGACGTCGGCTGATGCTCCGTCGCTCGATTGTGCCTACAAACTCCAAGAGTATGCGGGCCGACCCTGCCGGAAGCGATCGGAAGGGAAAGCCACCTGGCCTGGACGCAAACAGGTCTACCGACAATATACCCATGATGGACGATGTGATTATGATGTCGTGACTACTCACAACGATCATCAGCCCGGCGAACCACTCTTGCAGCCGGTGATGACAGAGGGGCGCCGCCTCGTTCCTGTTCAGAAATTAACAGAACTGCGTGAACGGGCCGCCACACAGTTGGCACGGTTGTCCAATCCGCTTCGGAGTCTTGAGTGCGACCGCCCCTATGACGTTCGAATCTCTCACTCGCTTCAGGATCTCGCGCGAGTCGTGGACCAATATGTGCAATAATACCCCGCAACACCAGAGAGCCAACCTCAAGGAGACACGAATGAACAGAACCTATACCGGAGCCTGTGCTGTCCACGCAGTGTTGGTCGGGGTACTGGCCATCAGCATGTCGGCCACCACCCAGGCAGCAGAACCGAGCCATACAGGCAGTCACCCCACACGCTGCGACAGCCCGTACAAAAATAAACCTGTTCCGCCAAAGCAGCTACGGGCGATCGTGAAATCGCATGGACAGTGGCTCGAACAGCGTGAGAACCCGGAATATCAACGCGCAGATCTGTGCCGGGCAGACTTGCACCAGGCCGCGCTTCCAGGTGTCAATTTAGAACGAGCACAGCTGGAAGAAGCGATCCTCCGCGAGGCGAATCTGTACCAAAGTAATTTGTCACAAGCGAGTCTCTCGGGAGCCGACCTCACAAAAACCGACTTGAAAGACAGTAACCTGACGGGAACCGATCTCCGGCATGCGCGATTGTCGAACGCCGATCTTTCCCATGTGATTGGCGATGAAGCGGCGCTCTATAACGCTATCCTGACCGGAGCCCGATTACAGGAATCCACTTTCGAGCGGGCCCATTTTGAGGGAGCGGACCTCGCCTCAGCTGACCTAACCGACGCCAACTTCGTGGATACCTATTTCTATGGCGCCAACCTCTATCGAGCGACATTGTCCGGAGCGGATCTTATGGGGGCCGATCTTCGCCGAACAGTCTTGACCGAAGTCAACGCGCGCAACGCAAATTTTCAAGGCGCCCTGTTCGATGGGGCCCAACTGGACGGCGCTCGTCTGGTCGAAGCGGATCTGGAAGGCGCCTATCTGGACGAAGCCAATCTGACGAAGGCCAGCCTGCGAGACGCGCTGCTACGCGGTGCCGATCTCCGTTTTACGAATCTGCAATCGGCAGGCTTTCAGCAGGCCGATCTGGAGGGGGTCAACTTCGAGGGGGCGCGTCTCGTGAAGACGAATCTGCAGTCTGCCAACCTCAGAATGGCAATCCTCTATCACTCGAATCTCGACCGGGCGGATTTCCGAGATGCGCGGATGCCTCACGCAGTGTTGATCGGGGCACGAGGAACAGGCACGATCTTCACCAAAGCCGATCTGAGCGGTGTCTATGCGCCAAAGGTCTCACTCCAGCATGCGCAATTTAATGAAGCGAATCTGGAGTCGGCCAATCTGGTCGCAGCTGATTTGAGAGGCTCCAATTTCAGCCATGCCACGCTTACGCAGGCCAATTTCCAAGAAGCAAACTTACAGGGCGCCAACTTATCCGGAGCCGATCTCACCGGCGCGCAACTCGACGCAGCAGACCTCCACCGGGCAACGTTGCACGGAGCCAACCTGGCTTCAGCCTCAGGCTTGACGCAGGCCCAGCTCAATACAGCCTGCCTGGACGAGCAGACGAAACTACCAGCGGAACTCAGCCGCCCAGCACCCTGTGCGACGGCAAAGGCTAAGCATTAAGGTTTTCTCATCTGTAAAGAAAAAGAACACTTGCAATCGCCACGAACTTGGAGCTAAATTCCTCGTTAAACGGGCATGTATAAGCACCTACAATAACCCTGAAGATCGATATGTTGACTCAACAGGAACGACGGGACAGTGAGCGTGTACCCTGCAAACTCGTTTGCCTCTTCGAGTTGACGACGCCTGCGGGCGCTGACGCTGTGAAGTTGACAACGGGATCCGGGCACGTCATCAATCGTAGTGGTAGGGGCCTGCTGCTCTTGCTTCCAGAGAAAGTGAACAACCAACAGGTGGTTGAAATTCAGGTGCCCTCAGAGGTGAGGAAAGAGCAGAGTACCAAACTCGTGGAAGTCTGCTGGACTCGCCCTATTGAGGTGGACGCCGAAGCCAAGATGTACCTAGCTGGTACGCGTTTCCTCTTTGAACTTCCTCCTCCTAGTCAGTCGGCGCAGACTCGCTAACGCCACAAAGCCCAACTTCGG
>CAZGYZ010000056.1:0-9597 GCA_964530675.1 uncultured Nitrospira sp.
AGGTGATACCCACCTTCGAGCGACGAAAGGATGCGCCCTTCGGCATGACGCTTGGCGATACCGGCCACGATGCCGGTGAGGTCGGCGTAGCCCTCCTCCGTCAACCCCATACTCGCAAGCGGATCGTCTTTATGCGCATCGAACCCGGCTGAGACGATCACAAATTCAGGTTTGAACGCATCGGCTGCAGGCACCAACGACTTCCGGAAGACAGCGCGATACTCCTCATCGCCCTCACCTGCTTCCATCGGCACATTGATCGTGAACCCCTCGCCTGCTCCCCGTCCCCGCTCCGACTCTCGACCCGTTCCCGGATAGTGAGGGAATTGATGCGTGCTGAAGAAGAGCACGGAGGGATCGTCTTCGAAACTATGCTGCGTGCCATTCCCATGGTGCACGTCCCAATCGACAATCAAGACACGCGTGAGGCCATACTTCTTCTGCACATAGCGCGCGGCGATCGCCACATTATTGAAAAGACAGAAGCCCATCGCGCGCCCCGCTTCGGCATGATGCCCCGGCGGCCTCACCGCACAGAATACATGCTCCACTTGCTTGGTCATGATTGCATCGACAGCAGCCAATGCCCCACCGGCTGCCAGATAGGCGGCGGTCAATGAACCGGGAGACATCGAAGTATCGGGGTCAAGGGAGATCCGCCCATTTGTCGGTGCGTGACTCTTCAGCATTGCAAGATACGAGGCTGTATGGATCTGCGTAATCCATTCGTCCTCCGCCTCTCGCGGTACAATCATCGTCAGCCGAGCCGCCGTACCACTCTGCTCCAACTGCTGCATGATGGCACGCAGCCGATTAGGCGACTCTGGGTGCCCAGCCCCCATGTCATGGTCGAGATAACGAGAATCGTAGACGAGTCCGGTTTTGCCCATGACGTAAGACGTAAAACGTGAGACGCATCATCGTTACCGATCAAACAAGATTAGCATGCAGCCAAGTGCGTAGACAACGAGCGCTCGCCACTGCTATCGTCTATCGGATTGGAGGAAGTCATGGCAAATCGCCGCATTGAACCGCTTAAAAAAGTGTTGGCAATTGACCCGAACGACGAGGTGGCTTGGTTTGGTCTTGGGAAAGCCTACATGGAAGATGCAAACTTCGAAGAAGCCGCCAAGGCCCTTCAACAATGCGTCACGGTGAAACCCACTTATTCAGCAGCCTATTACGCTCTCGCTCAATCACTCCACAGACTAGGTCGAATCGATGAATGCCGAACCGTCTGCACCACCGGCATCGAAATCTCCACAAAAAACGGCGACGCAATGGTAACGAAAAATTTTGAACTGCTCAAAAGCTCGCTGCCTACTTCCGGTTCATTTGGTTGACTGGTTTATCTAGTTCATTTGGTTACTTTCGTTCAACCAAATAAACAAGACAAACCAAACAAACCAGAGTTAACCAACGGACTTACACCGGCTCTGCCCCTTTGTCTTCGTCGTCATCATCGGATGAGAGGCCTAAAGCTTCCGGCTGGCGTTTGGCGATTTCCTCGTACACTTCATCAAGCCAGCGGCTCGCGCAGCCAAGGATCTCCCTGACCAACGGTTCCGTTTGGCCCGTTCGTTTGATGGTCCATTGACAGACATATTCCAACAGCACGTTCTGCTCGAACCGCTCCGACGATTGAGAGGCCAACAAAGTCATTTCACTCAGCCCCGTCTTGAGAATTTCGGCCACCGTGTCCCGCCCATAAGACGTGCTGGCTGTGACATATTGGACTGCCCGGTTGAGCTCTTGATCGGTCATGAGGTTTCCCCTTTACGCTTCACGCATCATACCGAAAATGCCACCGCAGATGGAAGATTCTCCCGGAGCTAGTGAAAAACTCTGCGGCCTCGTCAGCGAGAATGATATGCTTGTGGCCGACAAGCCCGGCCTGCATAATGCATGAGGACGAAATGAAGGGGATGCGACCTATGCCTGTGAAAACCAGCCGAAACACTTCAACGAAATACAAGACCTCATCCCTAAAGCGTCAAAAACTCACCTATTCCGAGCGCTGGGATCTTTCACATTTGGCAGAAAAACCGGTCGAGCGTTTTGAAGCCCTGTTGGCAGAAATCGAGTCCAAGGTGACGCAATTTGAAGTTGCACGGGTCCAGCTCAGCCCGACCATGGCAACGACGATCTTCCACCCGCTGTTGACTCTCAGTGAAGACATTGCGGCTGCCGCCTCCAAGATCGGCGCCTATGCCTACCTCTGGTTCTCCGAAAATACGAAAGATCTGGCCGCTCGTTCGTTTAAGACCAAGGTCGAGGAGCGGCTCACGGCGCTCCAGAATCGACTGGTGTTTTTCGATCTCTGGTGGCAAAGCGTCGATGAAGACAATGCCCGACGGCTCATGACCGGAACTGGCACGCTCCGGTATCACCTCGAAACCATTCGTCGGTTTCAACCCCACACCCTGTCCGAACCGGAAGAGAAGATCGTCAACATCAAGAACATCACGGGCCGCAGCGCAGTCCAGTCACTGTATGACATCGTGACGAACGCCTTCACGTTTACACTCACCGTCAACGGTAAACGAAAAACGATGACGCGCGAGGAACTGACGTCCTATCTCCGCCATGCGCAGGGTCGACTGCGTGAGGCCGCCTATCGAGAGCTGTACCGTGTCTACGCCGATCAGCACGATTTGCTAGGCGAACTTTACAAGACATTGGTCAACGACTGGAAGGCGGAGAATCTCCAACTGCGCCGGTTCGCTTCCCCGATTGCTACGCGCAACCTCGGCAACGACATTCCTGATGCAGCCGTGGCCTCCCTCTTAAAAGTCTGCCAGAAAAACGTGGGTATCTTCCAGGACTATTTCCGCATCAAGGCTCGCCTGTGCAAGATCAAGCCGATGAGCCGCTACCACATCTATGCGCCGCATCGCACAAAGCAGAAATCCTATCGGTATCAGGATGCCGTTCGAATGGTATTGGAAGCCTATCGAGGATTTTCTCCTCAGTTAGCCGAGCTGGCGGAACGGGTTGTTGATGAACGCCATGTCGATGCGCGCACGAGACCCGGAAAGATCGGAGGCGCCTATTGTTACAGCGTCGTCCCCACCATGACCCCCTATGTGTTGTTGAACTTCACCGGCGAGGCACGCGATATCGCGACAATGGCTCATGAGCTCGGCCATGCCGTCCACGGCATCCTGGCAGCTAAACATTCCGTATTTACCTTTCATTCCACCCTCCCGTTGGCAGAAACAGCATCGGTGTTCGGGGAACGCATCCTGTCCGATACCCTCATGAAGCAGGAACGGGACAAGAAGGTGCGGCAGGGTCTTTTGCTCAACCAACTGGACGACATCTACGCGACGGTCCTCCGGCAAGCCTATTTCGTCCAATTTGAGAATAAGGCCCATGAGATGATCGCTCAGGGCGCGACTGTGGAAGATCTAGCCAAAACCTATCTGGCGGAGGTGCGGCAGCAGTTTGGAAAAGGGATCAAGGTCCCGGAAGAGTTTCAATGGGAATGGCTGACCATTCCGCACATCTTCGCCAGCCCCTTCTATTGCTACGCCTACAGCTTCGGCAACTTATTGGTCCTTGCCCTCTACCGGATGTATCAGAAAGAAGGGGCCACGTTCGTGCCCAAATATCTGGATCTGCTAAGTACTGGCGGATCGGAATCGCCACAGACGATTCTCACCAAAATCGGCGTCGATATGGCGTCTGAGGATTTTTGGCAATCGGGGTTCGACACGATCCGTGAGATGGTCGATCAATTAGAACAAACACTCTAAAGACCTAGGTTCTCAATACCTTAGTCATTCCACTCTCCCCACAACGCCTACACGTCCTTCCCCTCTTGACAGAAAGAGGGAAGGGGCGTACTATTATCTCAGTTGATAACAGTTATCATAATCGTTAATAGCCAACAGAACCCTCCGTGACGATAATGGAGTGCGGCCCATGTATCTCTGCCTCTGTAAGGGAATTACAGATTCTGATATCCGTGAAGCGGGACAAGCCGGCATTGTCATGCCCTGCCAACTCAAAGCGAAATTTGGATTGAAAGACCCGGGGTGCTGCGGTCGCTGCTCAAAGAATATTCAAGAGTTTGCACAACTCGCGATGAGTGTCCACCAGACGCCTTCCCCCAACAGCGTGCGAAGCTAGCCTGGGCTAAAGCTTTCCCCCACCGGCCCCCTACAAGGTTGTGCGCCACAGTCTGAAGGAGCAGCGTTTCCAGTTCCACTCCTGTCTATTGCGCCCGTGGGTCTTGGCCAACGCCAGCAACAGCCCTAATTCATTCGACGAGAGAGAAGAGGCCTTTTTCGAATGGGCGTGCCCTCACTGCGCACTCGGCGCGAGCAGAAACTCGAAATCGGCCTTGGTCAAGACGCCCTGCCCAGAACCGCGCACCGCACCGGCCATGACCGCGTCGTACAGTTCGAGCTTCCGCTGTTTGAGGGCAATCATCTTTTCCTCAATACTGTGGCGCATGAGAATCCGCACGATCGAAACGGTTCGCTGCTGCCCGATACGGTGCGCGCGGTCCGACGCCTGGTTCTCTACCGCCGGATTCCACCAGGGGTCCAGATGAAACACATAACTCGCTTTGGTGAGATTCAGCCCCTGGCCCCCGGCCTTGAGACTCAACAAAAACACGCTCGGCTGTTCGCCGGTCTGAAACGCCGCCACCCGCCCCTTGCGCGCAAGCGCCGCGGTAGAGCCGTCCAGCCGGTGGTAAGGTATCTCGTGCCTGATGCAGGATTCCTGCACAAGGTCCAGAAAACTGGTGAACTGCGAAAAGACCAGGGCGCTGTGCCCTTCTTCCAGCAAGACTTGCAGCCGCTCCATCAGGAAACTGATCTTGGGCGAGGACTCGTCGGCCCGGTTCGTCAGGAGGCGAGGCGAAAGACAGACCTGGCGGAGCTTGAGAATGGCCGTCAACGCGATGAACTGCGCCTGGCCGGAGGTCTTCGTGCGGTAGGCCTCGTCGATCGTGGAGCGAACCTGAGCAACCGTCTGTTGATAGAGCGCCTTTTGCCGATCGGTCAAGTCGAGGAACACCTCGCTCTCGATTTTCGGAGGCAAGTCATGGAGGATCTCGGCCTTGGTCCGCCGCAAGATGAAGGGCCTGGTCCGGTGAAGCAGCCGCTCCAGCACGCGGCCCTCGACCCGCTTCAACTGCGGCTTGAACCGATCATACTCCCCGAGCAGCCCCGGCATGCAGAGATCGATCACAGAAAAGTACTCACCGAGATGGTTTTCCAGCGGGGTACCGGTCAGCGTGAGCTTAAAGCGCCCCTTGAGCCGGCGGACTGCTCCCGTGGTGTCCGCCAGAATGTTCTTCACTGCCTGCGCTTCGTCGAACACGATGACATGAAACGCCATCCGCTCCAAGATGTCGATATCTCGGCGAACCAACCCATATGTCGTGATGACGACCTCGCCGTCTTGGGCATCGAGCGTTCGCTCGCTGCCGCTGTAGGCATGAACCTTCAAGCCGGGAGCAAAACGCGCAAGCTCCTGCTCCCAATTGAAGAGGAGGCTCGTCGGTACCACGACTAAATGAGGGCCCTTCACGTCCGACGACGTCTTGATAAGACCTTCCTGGATAGCAGCCAAAAGACAGATGGCCTGAAGTGTCTTGCCCAGCCCCATGTCGTCCGCCAAGCAAGCGCCGAAGCGGTGCTCATAGAGAAACGCCAGCCAGGCATAGCCGTCCTGTTGATAGGGCCGGAGGGTTGCGCATAATCCCTTCGGTAGAGGCTGCGCGACGATCCGCGTGAATCCCAGGAGACGAGCGAGCAGGGCCTCGTCTTCTGCGGGCAGTGAGACCACAATGCCCTGTTCGCGCAACGCCAGCCAGTCGAGGATCTGGAGCCTCGGCACACGCACAATCTGCGTGGCACCTCGATCTACCTGCGCCTCTCCGGTGAGCTCGAAGATCGTGCGCAGCCGTTCCAGGGTTTGGCTATCAAGAACCCGCAAACCGCCCTTGACGTCGATCAGCCCTCCCAGCTGGAGCGCCGATCGCCATTCCGCTTCACTCAATGCCACACCGTCGCACCGGATCTCCGGACGGATCTCGAACCAGTCGATCCCAGCGCCTTCCCGGTCGCCACGATCCACATGGACAGAACAGTCCCATGTAGATGCCTGGAGGGGCTTATCCTCATACAGCAATTCGATCCCAGCGGTCGTAAGCGTTTCCAAGAGAGCCGGCAATCGTTGGAACAGCAGCTGCGCATCGATCGTCATCTCATCGCAGCGCCGCATGCCGCGAAAGACTTCCGGGCCGAAGACCTCGAAGGGGATCCGGTACAGCAACACCTCGCGGGCCTTATCGACCGGCTGCAGCTCCCATCGCCCGACGCAAATCCGCAGCCGCGCATCTTGCCTGGCATAGCCCGATAGACTCTGCCTGAGCCACTGAGCCGCTTCGTCGCTGACAGCGCGGGACCAGCCCTCCATGCCGATGGCCGTCTTGATGCGTTGGTCTCGCTCCTTGGCCTCGCGCACAGAAAGCAGCCTGAAAAACGTGTCGTAGAGCACAGCCTTTCGCTTCTTTGCGCGTAACGCGCTTGAAACCGCGCGGCCTTGCTCCAACGCCAAGATGCACCCAAAGGTTGAGACGCTCGGAGCGAACCGGACATCACCCCGACGACATTGCGCCTGCAATGTCCACGAGACGGACGCATAGTCCGCGTCCTTGGACGGAGGCTTCAGGATCAGCGCGCACGACGGGGCGATACCAGATGGATGAAGTGCAAGACGTTGAACCGACACGTCCTGCCCGTCGATCTTCAGTGCGAGATCGCGCAAGCCTCGATCGGCCTCCTTGGGCACCAGCTCGACTTGCGCGGACTGGAACTCGTCCAGCGTAAGTCTAAACTCCGTATCCTGATTGGCGCCTTGCGATCGCCCATACGCGTCCTGGCCCGATAACGGCACCGCGCGGAATCCTTCGTCGAGATCATCATAGGAATCGAGGAATGGATCGACCTCCTTGAAACGTTGCCGCAGGGAACGGAACGAGTCCCAGCCGCGTTCGTCCTTCACATACAGAAACCGCCTGCCCTTCAAATCGGCCACAAACGTCCTGAAGCGCGCGATCCGCTCGAGTGGCAGCCCATCGGCGAGGCAAATCGCGCGGACCCTGATCTGGTTTCCAACGAGGTCGATCTCTGTCTTGCTGCGGCACTTGACCGACTGGTCCCATTGGAGCGGGATAGATTCCTTGCCAAACTTCAGCACGATCGGGCAAGGACTCTCCTGAGACCTGAGATAGTGAAGCAACGGATCTTCCCCAAACCCGGAAAACCAAGATCCATTGAGGAGAGGAATCAGTTCGGGCGGAAGCGCGGAGACCCATCCCCCTGAAAGCGGCACGCCGTTCCGGTGGATGAGGAGCCGAGGGTATGTGTGCCGAACATCGATAACGATTTCATAGGTCGGTCCCTTGCGGGAAAATCCCTTGCGGTTGACTTCGATGGGAGACAACCTTGGTTCCCCCGTTGATTCCGGAATGTCGCCGAGCAGCTCGGCTCGAAGCCCAGAGAGTTTGGCTTGCTGCCAGCCAGGCAAACTGAACGTCTCCGGTGAGAGTAGGTGCTTAGTCGTGAAGCAGGCGCACAGCACATGTTTGCAGAGCCCGTCTGGATTCCAGGCGGGACAATCGCAGATAGCCGCAAGGAACTCCCCGTCGAGAGAAAAAACGACATCGTAAGGCCTGGTCCCTTGTACCTCCGCCGTCAGCGTCGCGCGATCCTCACTCCAAACATAGTGATGAAGCCGTTGCTGTCGGTAGTACTCATATCCGCGGACGACGGATTCCTTTGGAGCCATCGTGTAAACATCGTTAGCGGCGATGGCCCGAAACGCGGCGAGGAGTGCAACCGATTCTGGAGTAGGGCTCAGAGGGATATTTCCACTCACGGAAATGGGATGGCCCCCTAGCCCAAGACCGGATGTAGCCTTTTTCCGCATGGCGTATCAATATAAATAAGAGGGAAAAGGAAGAGTGCTACTTAGCTGAACCAGCCTTGAATCTCACTGCGACTTCGGCCACACGCTTGCCCAATGATTTGGCGTCGGCCAACTCCCGGTCATCGATGCCAGGGCTGTCCCCTTCCGTTGTGGCAGATGCACCGAAGGCACCGCCTCCGCTGACAACAATCATCTGATTCCCCAGCATCGCGGCAAGGATCGTCAACAGCGTCACTTCCTTTCCGCTCGACACCTGACCACCGGTGGCAAAGGCCGCGCCGATCTTGTCCTTCATCTTAAAGTCGGGAAACACCCCGAACTTAAACTGCCAGTTGTCGAAAAATATTTTTACCTCGCCCGACATGTTCGACCAATAGACAGGCGAACCGACCACGACCGCATCAGCGGAGAATAGATCGTCAGCCGTCACCTTCCCGACCCGTTTCAAGAGCACTTCCGCGCCTGGCACGCTCTTCACCCCGTCGGCCACCGCTTCGGCCATACGTTCCGTATTGCCTGAAAGAGAATGATAGGTTACGAGCACCTTCACCGGTGGGGCCGGCTCGTCGGCTGAAACCGCACCGGAGCCCAGCACCAGCAGAAGAGCGCTCAACAACAGAGAACCTAGGATACGGATTCGTGACATAGAGGCGAGGGAGAACACGATCGACTCACAGAGAGAAGGAGACAGCGCACGAGATTGGCACCGGTTCAACGACGGACGACTTCTTCTTCCATCCGTTCCTCAACGGAAACTTCGGTCAACGTTCCGCGATAGTCGCACTTGTGACAGCGAACCCGCCATTCTTCGATCCACTTTTCCTGCACATAGGATTGCCGACACTTCGGGCACACAAACACGCCTTTGACATAGTGGACTTTTCGTATCTCTTTCATAGACCCACCCCTTGCTTGTTCGGGCCGAGGATCGCATAGGCGACCGCGCGATTGCAAGACGCACGTGGAAGGGACGGATCAGCTTCAAGCTATTGATGCTGATCGACCCATTTCTTGGCTTTCCCAAGCGCAATTTCATTCGCTTTTTTTTCCGTCTCCCTAATCTCATGCGATTCACCCTGCAAAGTTTTCATGGGCGCTCGGCCTCCCTCTGAGAGCCATGCCAACGCCTTGGGCGACCATTGGTCACCTCCGAGATGTTGAGAACAGGCCTTAATCTTATGATTTTTATAAGTCACCCACTCAGCCATTATCACCCCTCCTTATCATCTCATCATCCCACAGGCTTAAGGATAACAGATACGAGTGATACATTATCTACAACCTTAATCAGGCCCACGACCGGCGCGGCCTCCGACTTGACTCACACCAGGCTGGCCGATAGGATGCCGCCGTGCAACGACGCCAACCACTAACCATTTTCTTCTTCCTCCTCTTCTCGTTCCCCTGCTATGCCCTGGCGGGAAACGATCCGGCCCCGCCCGGGCTGATCCCGATTACCCTCCCGGGAGGCGCCGTCATTCAGGCGGAATTGGCCAACACACCCCAGAAACGAGCAGAGGGATTGATGTACCGAGAGCATTTAGCCCAAGACCGCGGCATGCTCTTTACGTTCTCACAAGCAGAGGCCTGGGTGTTCTGGATGAAAAACACCAAAATCCCGCTTGATCTCATCTGGATCAATGA
>CAZGYZ010000057.1:0-1087 GCA_964530675.1 uncultured Nitrospira sp.
ATCGGTGATGAGTGATGAACTGGAGAACGCGTGAAGAAGCAAATCGGGAATTGGCTGAAACTCTCTGTGCTTCCTCCAATCGGGGCTGCGGTGATTCGAGGGCTGGGACGGTCGATGCGGATGGATTCGCAGGGGCACGAGCAGGTGGATGCCTTGTATCGTCAGGGACGGCATATCATCCTCGCGTTTTGGCATGCGCAGCAACTGATGATTCCGATTGGCTATCGTGGGCCAGGAGCCAACGTGTTGATCAGCCGGCATCAGGATGGCGAGATCATCGCTCGCATCATCTCTCGATTCGGGCATCGGGCGGTTCGTGGATCGAGCACCAGGGGTGGGGCGCTTGCCTTACGGGAGCTGATCCGTCTTGGACGATCCGGCGCCGATCTTGTGGTGACCCCCGATGGACCCAAGGGACCTCGCCAGGTTGCGAAACTCGGGGTGGTGCAGCTGGCGAAGGCGACCGGGCTTCCGATTGTACCGCTGGCCTTTAGCTGCTCAAAAAAAAACACTTTGCGAGCTGGGATCGGTTCATGGTCCCGTATCCATGGTCCCGAGGTCTCTATCTGTGGGGCGCCCCCATCTGGGTTTCGCGGGACTCCGATGAACAGGCGTTGGCGGCGGCATGTCTGGAGCTTGAGACGGTCCTGAATCGACTGACGGATCAAGCGGAGGGGGCCGTACAGCGTGAAGCGTGAGGAGTTAGGCGTAAGGGGTAAGGGGGCCAGGCTCGCCGGTTCACACCTGCGAAAAGCATTTCGTTATGGTGGAAATTCGATAGCCTATACGGCTGGGACAAAAGGCGAACATCCTGCAGGATGCTCAAAAAGGTCGCCAGCAAGGCCGCAGTGAGCGAAGAGGCGATGCGTACTCCGTCCTGTACGTTGAGCCTCTGAGCGAAGCGAGAACGCCGCTGGCGGGCTTTTTCAGCATTCTGCAAACGCGCAAAGCCATGTGGCGTCTCTTCTACAATATACTGTTGCTGGTCGTCTCGCCGGTCATCGTGGCGGTTCTGTTGGCCAAGCCACGGTGCCGTCCTGGATTGCCGCAGCGGCTGGGGTTAGAAGAAGGTTCATTTGGTTTGTTT
>CAZGYZ010000057.1:1187-2380 GCA_964530675.1 uncultured Nitrospira sp.
GCCGTCTCTCTCGGCGAAGTCGTGGCGGTGACACCGCTCGTCAACGAGCTGCATCGCCGTCACCCTGCGTACCGGCTGGTAGTTTCGACGGTGACCGAGACTGGTCGGGAAGCTGTGGAGCAACGGTTGGCCGCGGTGGCAGACCACTGTTATGCGCCGCTCGATTTTCCCTGGGTCGTCTCCCGGTTTATCGGCCGACTCCAACCCTGCCTCTATTTGTTCGTTGAGACCGAACTCTGGCCGAATCTCTTGTGGCATCTGCGTCGGCGCGGAGTGCCGACCGCTCTCGTGAACGGACGGCTTTCAACCAGGTCTTTTGAACGTCAGCAGTGGGCGCCCGTGCGATCGTTCTACCGGACGAT
This sequence comes from uncultured Nitrospira sp., assembly GCA_964530675.1. GTDB lineage: Bacteria > Nitrospirota > Nitrospiria > Nitrospirales > Nitrospiraceae > Palsa-1315. The sequence goes on from CAZGYZ010000057.1 coordinate 1,550, forward strand.
GTTGCAGACGCTCAGCCTCTGCCTGATGCAGTCGGATCGGGATGTCGACCGTATCGTTGCGCTGGGTGCAGAAGCCTCGCGAGTCAGGCGAACAGGAAACATCAAGTTCGACCAGCCGGTGCCAGCCGTCACGCAGACCGGGAGGATCAGGGATCGTCTTGGGCTTCAGGAGACGGAACAGCTATTTGTGGCAGGCAGTACTCATCCCGGTGAAGAAGAAGCCCTCGTGGAATGTTATCAGGCGCTCGTGACACAGTGTTCCTCGGCAGTCTTGCTGCTGGCTCCTCGACACATCGAACGAGCGGAATCGGTGGAGGCAATGATTCGGGCGCGTGGAATTGCCGTGCAGCGACACAGTGCCATCGGGCAGGCCGGCGGACCACGGTCTACCGGTCCCCGTGTGGTGCTGCTCGATTCGCGGGGCGAACTGGCTGCGATTTATGGGGAAGCGGTGGTGGCGTTCGTCGGAGGCACACTCGTTCCGGTCGGCGGACATAACTTGCTGGAGCCGGCTCAGTGGGCGAAGCCGGTACTGTTCGGTCCCTACACCGACCACTGTGCGGAGGTTGCAGACCTCCTGATCCAGGCGGGAGGGGGCCGTCGGGTTCTCCAGACGGAAGAGCTCACGCAACAAGTCAAGATCCTCTTTGCTGATGACGAAGAACGGGAGCGGATGGGCCGGTCGGCTCGTCAGGTGGTCGAACAGAATCAGGGAGCCTTGCAGCAGACCGTGGAAGCTATCGACAGGCTGCTGACGCCGCAGCAAGGCGCCAGCGGGTTTCCTCTCTCGAATCGGCCGTTGCCCCTCATGGCTGAGAAAAGCGGCACCTG
>CAZGYZ010000057.1:2480-5380 GCA_964530675.1 uncultured Nitrospira sp.
AATTATCTCGCATCAAGACCTTCAGTCTAAAAGCCTTCAGCCTATCGACCTGGGTTGGTACGAACCATGTTGAATCCTGGGACAAAGGTCAGATGGTGGCTGATGTGGGCCGCAATCCCCTATGGAGTGGTTGCGCGGCTGCGCGCGATTCTGTATGCCCGTGGCTGGTTCGCTCAGCGGAGATTATCGGTTCCCGTGCTGAGCGTCGGGAATCTCACGCTGGGCGGGACGGGAAAAACTCCTGTGGTCATTCTGCTTGCCGAGTGGCTCCTGGCAGAGGGGAAACGGGTGGCGATCCTCAGCCGGGGCTATCGACGGACAAGTATGGCTCAGTATCTGCTCGTGTCGAATGGCGAGCGCCTGCTGGTTGGCCCGAACGAGGCAGGTGATGAGCCATTCTTGATGGCGCAGCGTTGTCCCAAGGCGATCGTTGCGGTGGGCGCCGATCGCTATGAACTTGGCGACTGGGTCTTGGAGCGGTTTCCGATCGATTGTCTGGTACTCGACGACGGATTTCAGCACCAGGGACTCTATCGAGATGTGAATCTCTTGCTGGTCGATGCCACAGACATAGAAGGACTCGCGGCCCTGGTGCCTGCAGGTCGGCTCCGGGAACCGCTGCGGGCAGCGGCGCGCGCGACTGCGATCATCGTCACAAGAGCGGACGTGCCGGCTCAGGTGTCAGAGGTCTGTCGCAAGCTGAAGGCAAGGCTTGGCTTTATACCGGATCCAATCCAGGCGGTCTTTCGCCCGGAGAGTCTGGTGTCGGTGGTGACAGGAGCATCTCAGTCGCTTTCTTGGTCCAAGGGAAAGACCGCGTTGCTCTGTAGCGGCGTGGGACATGCCGGATCGTTTCGCTCACTCGTCGAGCGAATGGGGATCAGGGTTCTGGATGAAGTAGTCTATGCCGATCACCATGCCTATACGAGCCAGGAGGTTGAGAGCCTGAGCGCCAGGGCGGCTGAGCTCAAGGTTGAGCTGGTTGTCACAACAGAGAAGGATGCCTGCAAGTTGGCATCGTTGCTCCGACCCACCGATAGTTGGTGGGCAGTTCGACTGAGCACGTCCGTGACCGTGGGGGAAGATCGATTGAAGCGGTTGGTGCTCGGGATGGGAAATAGGCTGAAGGCGGAGTCGGAAGTCGGAAGGCTGAAGGCTGAAGGCTGAAGGCTGAAGGGCAGAGGGCGGTGAATAAGGAAACCATCAAAAGAATTCTTGTGCGTGGACCCAATTGGCTTGGCGATGCGGTAATGTGCGAGCCTGCGCTCCGTGGATTGCGGCGGCTATTTCCCGATGCGCAGATCGCATTGTTGGTCAAACCGGCTGTGGCCGATTTGTTCACGGGGCATCCGGCGTTGACGCGCGTGCTGATCTACGACGGCAAGGGGTGTCATGCAGGACTCTTCGGTAAGTGGGCGTTGGCAGAGCAGTTGCGGCGGCAGAGCTTCGATCTGGCAATTTTATTTCAGAATGCGTTCGAGGCGGCCTTCCTGACGTTTTTGGCCGGTGTACCCCGGCGCTATGGGTATGCCACGGATGGACGAAGTCTGTTGCTGTCCAATCCAGTCGCTGTGCCGGATCGCCGTGCGCTTACCCATCAAGTCCGTTATTATTGGGATCTGTTGAAGCCGCTGGGCCTCACGAGTGATCCCCCGGCGCCGGAACTCGTCGTCTCTCCTGAGGAGGAACAGGCGATGGCGGGGCGATTTACTCAGGGTGGTTTGACTGCCAATGATGTCGTCGTCGGGATCAACCCTGGTTCGACCTACGGCGGGGCTAAGCGTTGGCTGCCTGAACGGTATGCCGAAGCTACTGAACGACTGTGCCGCACGCTTCGCGAGTCTCGGAATCAACAAGTCGGCGTGGTGATTTTTGGAGCCAAGGGGGAAGAGCGGTTGGGGCAGGACATTGCTGCGCATTTGTCGTCTCCATCCCTGGTTTTGTCCGGGGCGACGACAATTCGTGAATTGATGGCGGCGTTAAAACGCTGCGCCATGCTCCTGACAAACGATACCGGCCCCATGCACATTGCATCTGCGTTCCAGGTGCCGCTCGTCGCGATCTTCGGGCCGACCGATTGGCGTACCACATCGCCCTTTGGCAGCGCCCATACCATTGTGCGGCAGCCGGTCGATTGCGCTCCCTGCCTGTTGCGTGAATGCCCCATCGACCATCGGTGCATGACCAGGGTGACGGTGGATCAGGTCTATGACGCGGCGGTAAATCAGGTGCGCGGTTTGTCTGGTTCATTTGGTTTGTCTGGTTCCTCTGGTTCAAACCAAACAAACAAGATCAACCAAAGAAACCAAACAAACATTCTCGACGGTGTCACCGTGTTTCTGGATCGAGATGGAACGTTGAACTATGATCCAGGCTATCTGAGAGTCGCCGCTGAGCTGAAATTGCTGGCAGGGGTCGGGCCATCCCTGGCGCGATTGAAACGGGCTGGCGCAAGATTAGTGGTCGTCACCAACCAGTCCGGTGTCGGTCGTGGAATCATCACCCTCAAGGACTTGGAAGCGATTCATGCCCGTCTGCAAGGTCTGTTGGAACAGGAGGACGCGGCGCTCGACGCGATCTATTTCTGCCCGCACCATCCTGACAATGGCTGCCGTTGTCGCAAGCCGAATGTCGGAATGGTGGAGCGGGCTGTCTCGGAGTTGCAACTGGATCTCCGACGTTCCTATCTGATCGGCGATCACGCGCGCGACATACAATTGGCAACGAGGGTGGGCGCCAAGGCTATTTTGATTGTGACCGCGCCGGTGGACGCGCAATCGTTAGAGATGCTCAAGGTTGAAAAGACCCTGCCGGATGCCGTGGTGAAGTCGATGACTGAGGCAGTTGACTGGATCTTGGAGGACGCAGCGAAGACGCTGCTCAGGTAGATAGGCTGAAGG
>CAZGYZ010000057.1:5480-9496 GCA_964530675.1 uncultured Nitrospira sp.
TCTTATGCCAGACTATCGCCACATCTTGTTTATCAAGCCGAGTTCACTGGGCGACATCGTGCATGCGATGCCGACTTGCGCGGCAATTCGCCGGGCCTATCCCAAGGCTCGACTGACCTGGCTGGTCAAGCACCAATGGGCCGGCCTTGTCGAGCGTATCGATGGGGTAGACCGGGTCTGGCCGGTGAAGTCGACGCTCAAGGGGTGGCTCTCCCAGGTATCCCCTCTTCGTGCAGAGCATTTCGATCTTGTTGTGGACCTTCAAGGTCTTTTTCGGAGCGCCGCCATCGGGTCGCTCAGCGGGTCTCCTCTGCTTGTGGGGTTTGCCAATGGGCGAGAGGGGAGTCCCTGGTTCTATTCGAAGCGCGTGCCGGTTCCACAATCGGAGATGCACGCGGTCGATCGCTACCTGCTCGTGGCCAAGGCTGTGGGGGCGATGGAGTCCGGTGCGCCGGAGTTTCGTTTCCGCATCCCGCAAGCCGATCATGAGGAGGTCGATCGCCTGTTGAGCCAATCCGGTGTAACGCCTGGAATGAGTTGGGTGGCGATGAATGTTTCTGCCAGGTGGCCGACCAAGCGGTGGCCCGCTGCTTCGTTTGCCGAAACGGCAGATCGTCTGCGGCAAGAAGGATGTGGCGCGGTGGTGATGATCGGCGGTCCCGACGAACGAGCGGATGTTGCCGCGGTGAGCGGGATGATGAAGACTCCTCCCATCGATCTGGCCGGAGCCACGACGGTGGGGTTGCTGCCGGCGCTTCTCAGCAGGGCGTCGATGCTGATTACAAATGATTCAGGTCCGATGCATGTGGCGGCGGCGGTGGGTATACCGGTGGTGGCCCTGTTCGGGCCGACGAGCGCAGTGCGGACCGGTCCTTACGGGTTAGGCCATGATGTATTGACGGGGAAGGTCCCCTGCAGTCCCTGTTTCAGCCGGACCTGCCACAATACCCTACCGTTGGAGTGTTTAAGATTGGTGTCACCACAACAAGTCCTTGCGGCGGTTCGAGCGCAGCGATCCCTAAAGGCGGTTCCCCGATGAACGTCCTCTTGGTCCGGCCTGACGGGATCGGCGATGAAATCCTTTGCCTGCCGGTCGCTTCCGCGCTACGCAGGCTTCTGCCGGAGGCACGGATTACTTTTCTCTCCAGCGAGTATGCAGCGCCGCTCCTGGCTCATCATCCGGATCTTGACGAAGTCTGGACGGTCACGGGGAAAGAATCCCCGCGCGAATTGGTGTCGTTGTTTCGCCGGGCCGTCGATGCCGTGGTGTTTCTCAAGCCGTTCAAACATTTGATGTGGGCCGCGTTCCGGGCGCGGGTTCCGATTCGAGTGGCGACAGGGTATCGCTGGTATAGTGTGCTGGCAAACCGTCGGATCTATGAACACCGGAAAGATTTCTCCAAACATGAAACCGCGTACAACGTCGGTATGTTGGCGGGGCTTGGATTGGAGCCAGGCATCGTATCTCCTCCCAGCCTCGTGCTGACCGATGCAGAGCGAGCAGGGGGGCAAGAGCGGTTGCGTGGTATGCCGCCACTCAGGGTGGTGCTCCATCCAGGTGGCTTTGCGGCCCGGCGTTGGCGCATCGAGCACTATCATTCGCTCGTACATGAGTTGCATGGAAAGGGAGTGGGAGTGGTGCTGACCGGAAGCCAGGCGGAAGCAGACATGTTCAATCAGCATGGGAACAGCGACGCGCCCTTTCCCGCCGCGGTTCTGAATCTTATGGGGCAGTTGTCATTGCGAGAGCTCATGGCCGTGATTGCGGCGAGTCATGCGGTGGTCTCCGGAGCCACAGGCCCGGCCCATATCGCCGCAGCCTGCGGCGTCCCGAATGTCAGCCTGTTCGATCCGCGGCGTAACAATCTTCCGACGCGTTGGCAGCCGCTCGGCAGGGGAGTCGTCCTACGTCCTGAAGTGCCGACGTGCGAAAAATGTATTTACGAGGCCTGTCCCTATTGGGACTGTCTCGATCGGCTGACAGTGGGGACGGTAGCGCAACAAGTATTGAATGTCACAAAACAGCCTGCGCTGCTCAAGGTCGTGCATGTCTAGCAGGATGCTGAAAAAGTCGCTTTTCTCACCCGCCCAGCCCCGGCGCGCCAAGACGCGCCTTTTCCAATGCGGCATGCGCGAAACCCGTGAAGCGTATCTCGTGAAGCGTCGTTCGTTTCCGGATTCGGACGTTTCACGCTTCACGTTTCACGAACGACGCGGATGGCCGCTCAAGGTCGTGCATGTCTAAACTGTCGGTCTATGTCATTGCCTATAACGACGAGCCCAATATGCGGGCCTGTCTTGAGTCTGTGGCAGGCTGGGGCGATGAGTTGATCGTTGTCGATTCCCATAGTACGGATCGGACTGCTGCGATCAGTGGTGAGTTTACGAGTAAGGTCTATCAAGTCGACTTCAAAGGATTCGGCGATCTACGCAATCAGGCGGTCGCACTCACGACCCATGAGTGGGTCTTCAGTCTGGATAGCGATGAGAGGATGACGCCAGAACTGCGGGAAGAGATTCGGCTGCTGCTCGACCGTGGACCGGACAAGGATGCCTACTTTGTGCCAAGAAAGAACTATTTCCTAGGCCGGTGGATTCAACATTGCGGCTGGTACCCCGATTACCGTCAACCGCAGCTGTTCCGTAAGGAACGGTTTCGGTATCGCGAAGAACTGGTCCATGAGAGTTTCGATTGTGATGGGCCGGTAGGGTTTCTCAAGAGTCCCGCCCTGCAGTATCCGTTTCGAAGCATCGATCACTACATGGCAAAGCAGGGGCGCTATTCTGATTTGATGGCCCGCCGCATGGCGGAGCAGGGCAGGCGGTTCTCTTCTCACCAACTCATCACCCATCCGCTCGCCGCGTTTCTCAAGATGTATGTGCAGCGGGCCGGCTTCCTTGACGGTGTACAGGGATTGATTCTCTCCGGTCTCTATGCCTATTACACCTTTATGAAGTATGCGAAATTATGGGAAGAGGGGTTTCATGCTAAAAAGCGGGGTTGATCTCCACCAGTCCGTGTTCAATAAGCTTGCCGAGTGTCCCAAAGGGCGCGTGTTGGACGTGGGGTCGGGAACGGGGGATCTGGCGAGGAAGCTGGCGTCGATCGGACATCAGGCATCTGCTTGTGATTGCTTGCCGGAGCATGAATGGACGCATGGCGATACGGTCGGCTATATGAAGTGCGATCTTGCGGCTGGACTGCCCTATCCGGATGAGAGCTTCGATTACATTATCTGTCTTGAGGTGATTGAGCATGTGGATAACCCCATGGCACTCTGCCGAGAGATCGGGCGGGTTCTTCGCAAGGGAGGCCGGCTTTATATGTCCACTCCCAATATTCTCAACATGAGGAGCCGCGTGAAATTTCTCTTGGATGGGAGCTTCCTGTTTTTTAATTTTCCCCCAATCGAATGGGAGCAGAAAGAAGGCAGACCCAGCGTCCACGTTCACCCGATCCGGTTTCATGAGCTGGAATATTATCTGCACAAAGCCGGGCTGGAAGTCGAGGTGGCGTTTGCCAATCTGCGCTCGTATAGTTGGCGGCTGTTCTTTCCCTTGGAATTGCTGATCCGACTCTATGCCAGGCACATGACGAAGCGGTCACATAGACCAGACAGGATCGCGCTCGATCGGATCTATGCCCGCATCTTGACAGACGATCTGCTGTTCGGCACGCATCTTATTGTAGATGCCAGGCGCACGAATCCGGAGGCTGCCTCACCGAGGCCGGCATGAAAGTCAGCGGCTTCAGATTCTGCTGAAACGCGGTCGAGTAAGACTGCTCCGCCATGGCGGCTTCCTCGATGGTATGCCAGGGTTGATTCTCTCAGGACTCTATGCAAACTACGCCTTCATCAAGTATGCGAAATTCCGTGCGCTTGTTCAGCACTCTTGAGGGGTGGTGCCGATTTTTCATGTTGGTGCTAGATTCTGCGATCTTGAGCCACTTCCAGGCATTAATAAATGGAGCTCAGAGATAAATGAGGCGGCGAAGAAGCTACTTTAAAGACATT
>CAZGYZ010000058.1:0-9474 GCA_964530675.1 uncultured Nitrospira sp.
CCAACGAGGTCAGCGGACGTTCCTCTCGCTTCTGCCCCGTCAGCCCTTCGCTACAAAATCCACACGATTCTTGTGGCTGCCCGCCCGTATAGGGACAGGACTGGAACCCGCACAGATCTTGCGGTTGGATCGCTTCACGGTCCCGCCCCAACGCCACCGCACGCTCGACCATGTTCTCCAGTTCCCGCACGTTCCCCGGGAAGGAGTAGCGCATAAAGAGTTCACGCGACGGGGAAGAAAACCCTTTCAATGTCTTATTCATCTTGCCGGAACACGTCTTCAGCATGTGGTCTGCGATGATCATGATGTCGTCCTGCCGTTGGCGCAGGGGAGGGATGACGATATGCACGACGTTGAGCCGATAAAATAGATCCTCTCGAAACCTCCCTAAGGAGACTTCTTTTCGAAGATCCTTTTGGGTGGCACAGACCAGGCGCACATCGACATCGATCCTGTCGTTCCCCCCGACACGCTCAAACTGCCGCTCCTGGAGTACCCGCAATAATTTCACTTGGACGACCGGTGAGATTTCTCCGATTTCATCGAGGAACAACGTGCCCCGATGGGCCAGCTCAAACCGCCCGCGCCTCTGCCGCAACGCCCCTGTGAAGGCCCCCTTCTCATGGCCGAAGAGTTCCGCTTCCAATAAGGTTTCCGGAAGCGCCGCACAGCTGACTTTGATCAATGGATAGTGGCTGCGCGGGCTGTTTTGATGGATGGCATTGGCGACCAATTCCTTACCGGTCCCACTCTCTCCAAAAATCAACGTCGTCGAATCTGTTCTTGCCACTAGCTTAATCTTCTCGAGCACGGCCCGCATTTGGTTGTTCGCCCCGAGGATGCCCCCAAAACTGAACTTATCTTCCAGCGCCGCTTTAAGATCCTGATTTTCTCTCCGTAAGAGCACGACGCGGCCTACCCGCTCGACGATCAACAGCAATTCATCCATTTGGAACGGTTTCGTGACGTAGTCGAACGCGCCGAGCTTCATCGCGCCGACCGCTGTTTCCACCGATCCGTGGGCGGTAATCACTACGACCTCTGTAGTGGGCGACTGCTCTTTGGCTGTTGTAAGCACCGCAAGCCCGTCCGCGCCTGGCAGCCGCAGATCGGTGATCACCAGATCAAATGGCCGTTGACGGATGGCTTCAATCCCTTCCGTCCCGGAGGCGGCTGCTTCGATGTCATAACCGATTGCCTCCAACGCATCGACCATCGATAGGCGAATCAGCGGCTCGTCATCGACGAGTAGGATCCTGAGCCCCTTCATGACACCCTCTCCACCGACGAACGATCCCGGGAAACAGGCAGACAGAGCGTAAAGGTCGTCCCCTTCCCGACCTCGCTGTCCACCAGGATTTTTCCTCCGTGACGCTCGACGATGCCCAGACTGACCGACAGGCCGAGACCGGTTCCTTCGCCTTCGCGCTTGGTCGTAAAGAATGGATCGAAAATCCTCGGCAGAACTGCCGGGGGAATACCCGATCCCGTGTCGCGGACTTCGATCAGACAGACTCCTTCGACCACGGACGTCTTGATCGACAACACTCCTCCCTCTTGCATCGCTTGGACCGCATTCAATACCAGGTTCATCAGCACCTGCTCGATCATATGCCGATCGACCATGACATTCGGCAATCCCTGACCGAATCCCGTTTCCAACACAATTCGGTTCGGTGCAAAGAGATGCGTCGTCAAGACCAACACCCGATCGACGACGTGATTGATCTCCGTCAGCGCAAACTCCGGCTCATGCTGCTGGGAGAAATCGAGGAGCTGCCGAACGATCTTCTGCACACGCCGCACACCGTCTTCCATCGAAACCCGATATTCTTCTTGCCGGCTCGGCGACAGCGTCCCCTTCCGTAAGTTGTAGAGGCAGTTGAGGATACCCCCCAGGGGATTGTTGATTTCGTGGGCCACTCCTGCTGCGAGCCTTCCGACCGAAGCCAGTTTTTCAGAGTTCCTAATCCGCTGCTCCAGCTTCTTGGTCTCGGTCATATCACGCGCGATGCCCAGCACACCCAAAATCGTTCCCTCGACTCCCTGCAGCGGGGAGACACTGACCATCACAGCCCTTGGCTCCCCCGTACGAGTTATCACCTCGACCTCATAGACCTGCTTTGCACCGATATCCAGGGTGCTCTTGAGCCGTTTCCCTCGATGACGTTTGGAAAGAAGGGCGAGATAGGGCCGTCCAAGGAGATCGTCTTTCCGGTAACCCCATGCTTCGATCTTGCTGTTGACGTAGGTGAACCGTTGTTCTGTATCGAGGGTATAAATGACATCGTTGGCGTTCTCGAGCAAGTTTTCAAGGTACTGCTTGGTCTCTTCAATTTCGCGCGTGCGCTCTTGTACTTTATATTCCAGCTCTTCCCGGTACGTCTCCAGCTGTTGCTCCAACCGCTTCCGGTCGGTAATATCCCGCAACTGCACCATCACCATCAGTTGATCGGCTGCTCCGACCAGGATTAAGTCCATTTCTGCCGGAATTTCCAGTCCGCCTGCATGGCGTACCATGATTTCCTGGGTGGATACTTTCCGCTGGTCCGACACGATGTCGTTCAGCCATCCGCGCAACGAATCGTGATAACCGGGCAGAACGACTTCGAGCAGACTGCGGCCGACCACGTCTGCCTCTGCATACCCCAGCGCCTGCTCCTCACGTTTGTTGACGGCGACGATCATGCCGTCGGAATTCACCATAAAGACTGAATCCGCCACCAAGTCGAACAAGGATTTGTACCGCGCCTGCGAAGCCACGAGCTGTTGCGTCCGCTCCGACACGGCCTGTTCGAGCTTCGCCGTATATTCCTGCAGTTGTCGCTCAAGCCGGCGCCGTTCGGTCACATCACGTACAAAAGCGCGCGAGTGAACCAGCCCGCCCCGTTCTTGATCGATCAGCGCCGTCGCGTGAATCTCCACATCGATCGGGTGGCCGTCTTTGGCCAGAAACACTGTCTCCATCGTACTGCGTCCCTGCGCCATCAAACGTTCCAAGTATTGCAAGACGAGCGGCTCCTGGCCGCGCGGCACGAGATCCCACAGCTTCATCGACAGCATCTCATCGAGGCTGTACTTCAACTTCTCGATTCCTGTCTTGTTCACATGGACGAACCGGCCGTTCCGGTTCAATTGATAGATCATCTCCGGAGAATGCTCGATCAAATCGCGGAATTTTTCTTCTAATCGACGCACATCGACCACACGCTGTTCGATCTGCCCAAACGACCGTTGGAGATTCGCCGCCATCTGGTTGAATGCATCGGCGAGCCCTTCAATCTCATCGCCGGTCTTCAGCTCCAGGCGGCGGTCCAATCGCCCCCCTCCGATTTCACGCACCCCGTCATGCAACACTTGAATGGGACGAGCGATCCGTCGCGCGACGAACAACCCTGTCCCCCACAACACGGCCAGCACGAGCAGTCCATAGAGCAACACTTTCGCCACAAGTTCGGCAAGCGGCGCATAGGTCTCCTGGGGATCTTGCCGCACCACGGTGATCCACTGATGTCCCCCAAGACTCCCGGCAGACAAACTTTCGCCGAATCGAACAGGCGCAAATCCAATCAACGCGTTTTGACTCCCATGTGAATCGTCTACGGCGACTGTCCAACCGGCCTTCAGCCCATCGAGGGTACGGATGAACTCGGGCTTCATCGTATGTTCTTCCGGAGCCAGGACCGGGCAAATCACCGGCACACCATCGGAGCTGAATAACATCGCGTGGCCGGTGGCTCCAATGGTGCTCTCCGCAATCGCATGAAAAATCGTGTCCCGGCGCAACAGAATGGTGACTGCCCCAATCACCGTTCCCTTGGTGTCATCCAGGATAGGTTCCGCCACCACGGCCACATGGGTTCCGAACGCTGGATCGAAGGCGATCTCGCTCACATAGCCTTTGAGACTTCCCCCCTTCACCACCGCTTGCCACCAGGGCGTCTTTCCGTAAAAGTATTCGACTTGCGGGATGGAACTGAGCACCAGCGCTCCTTGCTGGTCGGTCACCAGAATCCCGACATAGTCAGATTTACGGATGTCGTGCCACCGGATGAGATAGTCGGTGGCGATGCGATTGATGAAGAGGGGAAATTCGCTTTGCCGATCCCGCTTGCGCCACCGCTGCTGCCAATCCTTGATCATGCCCTGGATGCGTTGCGCATCCTTTCCCTCGTAGGTGCGGTTGGCTTCGGTGACGGCGGTGCGGAGAAAGGGGGCTGTGCCAAGTTGCTGAGCCTCGTTCATCCCGCGACTGACCTGCATTTCGATGCGGCGAGCGGCCTCGACGGCAACTTCCTTGAAGTTGGCCCCGGTGATTTCGCGAAGCGCGCGCCGCTCCTCGACATAGGTGAGCGCAAGCAAAAGGGTCAGGGGCAGAAGTCCGACCAGCACGATCGCCGTGATGATCTTCCGCTGGAGGCTATGAGACCGACTCCAGAGTGTCATGGGTGGGCCTCAAGCAGGACGCGAGAACCCGTGAAGCGTAGCTCGCAGGAATAAGAGCGTATGGCTTATAGCTGGTGGCAAAGATGCCCACTCTTTATTCCGAACCATACGCTATTGGCTATACGCCACATGCTCTTTACTTCGGACGAACGCCGAAACGATTACTTCACCGGGCGCCTAACTCCCCTTCAACATCCGCCCGGACGCTCCCGGCCAGAGCAACAACAGCGGACTCGCGACAAAGATGGACGAATAGGTTCCGAAGATCACGCCCACCAACAGGGCGAGAGAGAAGTCGTGCAACACCTCTCCACCCGCCAGCGTCAGAGGAATCAACACCAACACAACGGTCAAACTGGTGACGATCGTACGACTCAGGACTTGGTTGACCGCATTGTTGATAATCGTCTCTTCGGTCTCCCGCCGCCGCATTCGCAGATTTTCTCTGATACGGTCGAACACGACGACCGTATCCGTCATCGAATAGCCGGCTAACGTCAGCAAGGCCGTCACGACGAGCAGGGTAATTTCCTTGTCCAGGATATAAAAGGCGCCCAACACCGCCAACACGTCATGAAAGGTCGCCAAGGCCGCAGCAATACCAAAACGAAGCTCGAACCTCGCCGCGACGTAGAGAATGATCCCGGCAAAGGAAATGACGATCGCAATGAGGGCATCCTCTTGAAGTTTACTCCCGATGGTCGGTCCGATTTCCGTGCTGGAATCGACCACGAAATGGTTCGAGGAAAACTCCTTTGTAAAGACCGCCACAACCCGATCGGCGATTTTTTCCTCGATCGTTGTCGACGCCTTCAGGCGGACCAGAAGTTTGTTCTCCTGTCCGAACTCTTGCAGCTCGGCATTGCCCAGGCCATTCGCCTCCAGGACTTTTCTCGCCTCGTCGATCCGGATCGGTTGGTCGAACTTCAACTGCACCGCAGTCCCGCCGGAGAAATCGATACCGAGGTTCGCCGCCCCCCTGCCGATCTGAATGAGCGCGACAATTCCGAGCACCACCATGATACCGGAAAAGAGAAAGGACCAGCGGCGCTTCCCCATGAAATCGATACTAGTTTTCCCGAGAATCTCTAACATGCTGGCTCCTTCGAACTAGATGCTTAACTGTCCCACTTTATGTCGTTGATTCAAGAGGTCAAAAATGACCTTGGTGCCGATCAATGCCGTAAACAGATTGATCCCGATTCCGAGACACAAGGTTACGGCAAACCCTTTGATCGGCCCCGTACCGAAGAGAAACAGCGCCACCCCCGTGATCAGGGTGGTCACGTGAGAGTCAACAATCGTCAGCAGCGCCTTGTCGTATCCCCCGTCCACCGCCAGACGAACCCCTTTCCCCGATCGCAACTCTTCACGAATACGCTCAAAGATCAGGACGTTCGAGTCGACCCCCATCCCAATCGTGAGCACGATTCCGGCGATCCCCGGCAAGGTCAGCGTGGCGTTCAGCGCAGAAAGGGCTCCGATCAAACACAAGAGGTTGAGCGCCAGCGCAAAGTCCGCAATCACGCCGGACAGCCGGTAATACACAATCATGAAGATCACGACCATGGCGCCGGCAAACAGCGTGGCCATCATACCTTTCTCGATCGAATCTTTCCCGAGCGAGGGTCCGACTGTGAGGTCTTGAATAATTTTGAGTGGAGCCGGTAAGGCGCCGGCCCGGAGCACGATGGCCAAGTCGTTCGCCTCCTGCATGGAAAACGTCCCGGTGATTTGCGCGCGGCCCCCGGTAATGCGGTCCTGAATCACCGGCGCCGAGTAGATCGTATTGTCGAGCACGACAGCCATTCGCTTTTTGATGTTGTCGCCCGTAATCCGCTCGAATTCCCGGCCGCCCTTCCCGTCAAACGTGATCGATACGTAGGGATCGTTGAATTGGCCGATCGAGACTTTTGCATCGCTCAACACATCGCCAGTCAACATGACCCGCTTTTTGACAAGATAAGGAATGCGGTATTCGCGACCGGTGTCTTTATCGACTCCCCGCTCGAAGAGGATCTGATCGCCTTCCGGCAATTTTCCCTCCACCTGCTTCAGTACATCCGCCTCTTTATCTTTCGGAATACGGGCCGGCAGATCGAACTTCGCCTGGTTGTCCTCATCGAGCATCTTAAATTCGAGCAGCGCCGTTTCTTTAATCAGATCCCTGGCGCGCTTGGGCTCTTTGACACCGGGCAGCTGCACGACGATCTGCTTCAACCCCTGTCGCAGCACGATCGGTTCTGCCACGCCAAACTGGTCGATGCGGTTCCGAATCGTTTCCAATGCCTGGTTGATGGCTGAGTCCTTGATCCGCTTGCCCTCGGCCTCCCGCAGGTTCCACACCAGCCTATTGGCCGACCCGGCAGACTCCGTCTCGCTGAAGATCGGATAGTCATCGATCATCTTCTGGATCTGCGCCTTGAGTTCGCCGTTCTGGAACTGAATCGTGATCTGGGTCGGTCCCGTCCGCGCCACGGACTCCACGGGAATTTTCTTATCCAGCAACACATCTTGAAGGGATACGACCGATCGATCGACGGCGATCTCAACCGCACGATCTTCGTCCACTTCCATGACGAGATGAATCCCTCCTTGGAGATCCAAACCCAGGGTAATGCCTTTGTTCGGCATCACCTGTTTCAGCCACGCAGGCAACCCTTGATAGAACGGCTGATAGGAGGGGATGAAAAAGAACACCGACAACACCACCACCAACGCCAACAATAGAAACCGCCCACCCACTTTTTTCATGTCGTCTGGTACCCCTTTATCCTGTGCGGCCTACGAATCCTTATCTTTATCCTTGTCTTTGTCCTCGTCATCGCCGCCGCGTAGCCGAGCAATCTGATCCCGTTGTATCCGAATCTTTGTCGTATCGGCAATCTGTAAAGTCACCGTTTCCTTCCCGAGATTCGTCACGGTACCCCAGATACCGGACGCTGTGACCACCTTATCACCCTTCTTCAGGGCCTCCAGCAACGCCTTCTGCTGTTTCGAGCGTTTTTGCTGCGGCAAAATAACCAAGAAATAGAAAATGACGAAGATGAGTGCGAACGGAACGAGTGACAGGATCGTGCTAGCGGTGGAACTAGAGCCAGCCCCCCCACCACCGAATAACTGAGCCATTACGACCGATTGCAAGAGCATGCGAACTCCTCTCTGACTAGACCGATAGGCCTACGTTTCACGTTTCACCTTTTACGTTTTACGTCTTACCACTAGTCCCCTGCGGCATGCCGATGCAGATCCACGCCCGCAGCTGAAACGTCCGATGCGGCTAGGTCTCGGGACCGGTAAAACTCGTCCCGGAACGACCGTAGCGTCCCCTGTGCGATCGCAGCCCGCACTTGGCCCATCAGGTCGGCGAAATACCAGAGATTGTGAATCGTGTTCAGTCTCGACGACAACATCTCTTTCATCTGAAAGAGATGATGAAGATAGGCGCGTGAATAGCGCGCGCAGACCGGGCAGCCGCAAGCCGGATCGATCGGCTGCTCATCCCGGACATACCGCGCTTGCTTGATCACCACTCGCCCGAAACTCGTAAAGAGCGAACCGGTCCGCCCATGTCGAGAAGGCACCACGCAATCGAACAGGTCGATCCCGCGCATGGCGCCCTCGATTAAATCCTCCGGCATCCCTACACCCATCAAATACCGCGGCTTCGAATCCGGCAGTTCCGGCACGGTCACATCCAACATGGCATACATCTCTGCTTTCGATTCTCCCACCGAAAGCCCGCCGACCGCGTAGCCCTCAAAGCCAAGCCCGACGAGATCGCGCGCCGAGGTCACACGGAGATCTGCGTCCAACCCGCCCTGCACGATCCCAAAGAGGGCTTGATCCGAACGACGCCGACTGACCTGACAACGTTGGGCCCAGAGGGTGGTCCGTCGCACCGCATCCCGCACGACTTCTCTCTCAGCCGGCAAGGCCACACAATGATCGAACGCCATCATGATATCGGCCCCCAACGCTTCTTCAATCTCAATGGCAGTCTCCGGCGTGATGAAATGTGTAGATCCATCGATATGCGATTGAAAACTCACGCCTTCGTCCGTCACCTTGCACAACTTCGCGAGGCTGAAAATCTGAAACCCGCCACTGTCCGTCAAGATGGCTCCCGGCCACCCGGTAAACCGATGCAACCCGCCCATCTCTGCCACAACCTTATGTCCAGGCCGCAGATAGAGGTGGTAGGCATTGTTCAGCATGAGATGAAAGCCGAGCTGCTCTAAGTCGGCTGGATCGATCCCCTTGACCGGCCCCAAGGTGCCGACTGGCATGAAAGCCGGCGTATCAATCTCGCCATGGGCGGTGCTGAGTCTCCCCAATCGCGCGCTCGTCTCGCGATCCACTTGCTGGACTGAAAAGTTCACAATCCCTCTCGTTCCTACATCTGCTCCGGTGCGGAAATCCCTAGCACCCCGAGTCCATTCTTCAAGACCTGCTGGACCCCGCTCATCAGCGCCAGTCTCGCCGCAGTCCGTTCTGGAGTCGGTACCTCCTTCTGCAACCCTTCGCTGGGAGCCAACCCATCAGGCGTACCAACCAGCAGATCGCGGTCTGCAGCGGGAGGCAGAATCCGGTGCTTATTATAAAATGTGTGGAGCAACCCGGCTAACTGTTGAAGATAGTAGGTCATCCTGTGAGGCTCATAGGCCGCTGCACTGCCCTGTAGGACCGAGGGGTAGGCAGAGAGCTTGCGAATCAGCCCCAATTCATCCGGGTCCGTCAATACCGTCAAATCCGCCTCACTCGGCAGTGGGCAGGCGATGCTTCGAGCAGCCGCGACGCGCCAGAGACTGGCGATCCTGGCATGGGCATACTGCACATAGTACACGGGATTGTCGGATGACCGTTGCTTGGCCAGTTCCAAATCAAAGTCCAGATGCGAGTTGGAATCGCGCATCAAGAAAAAGAACTTGGCTGCATCTGCCCCGACTTCATCGATGACTTCCCGCATCGTGATGAACTCGCCGGCCCGCTTCGACATTTCCACTTTTTTCCCGCCGCGCAACAAAT
>CAZGYZ010000059.1:0-5947 GCA_964530675.1 uncultured Nitrospira sp.
CGATACTCGGTCGGCGCTGCCGGTGCGACGTCTGCCCCAAAAACCAGCGCGGGAAGGCTGAGGAGGCCTGCTGCTATCGCGAACCCCAAGAGTGTTCCCCCGTGCCCACTCCCGCTACGGAGAAGCCTCTGAATCCATCCACCCTGATATCCCATTGCCCTCACCTCATCATCTCCCATGTTACTGTTTCGCGGCGGTAGGCGCAGCCGGTTTCGTTGCGTCCGGCGCTTCCACTATTTCTGTGCCTTCTTTGCCTTTTCCCTTGCTCTGCTCTTTGTCCAGTTCGGATTTCGCCCGCTGTTCTACCAACAATTCCACCTGCGCCGCAAGACGTGCGATCATTTTTTCGTTTTCATTTAATATCTCAAGGGGTTTGAAGGGAGGCTCGGCCATCACTTCAGGTTTCTTGCAACAATCGTGAGGGTGGGGGGTAAATACCGGGAGAGAAAACCAGAATAGGACCGACAATACCACCGCCGCGCCGGACAATGCCGTCAGCATCCATCCTTGATCCAGCGGTACTCGCATCAGATCCCAACGGACAATCAGTCCTTGATAATTCTCCGGCGCATGACCTGCCGACTGCACCGTACGACGAATCATGCGTCCCACAAGCGAGAAACCGACGACGAACAACACCAGCAGCGCTACTGTGGCGACTGTGCTCCAGAGGGTCAGTTTAATACTAATCCCCTCCGCCACAGGAATTCCCCTCAGAACATCCGCCTCAAGTATCGAATAGGCGCCGGCTATCGCAGCTTCAGTGATCGCGCCCTGAGCTACCCAGAGGATCGGCACATAGATGGCCCCGACCAATGCACACTTCCACCAGAGCGTCAGCCCTAGCCCACCTGGCGGTTCGCGCCGCAACCGTTCGAGGAAAAACGTTCGTCCCACGATCCCGAGTGACCAGATGTCGATGGGAATTGCCAGCAAGAACAGCAATGCAATGCCGGGGCCTTCACCGATGTTCGAACCCAAGGCCAAAGTGACTGTTGGAACCGCAAACACCGTGACCGGACTCGCCAGGAGCATCACAAAGGCGAGCGCGATTCTGTTTTCAAAATGTATGATCCCGAACGCCAGGAACAAGACGGCAAAGGCAAGCTTGAACGGCAAGCCGGTCCAGAAGGCGGGCCAGAGTATTCCAAACCCCAGCTTTGTGGGAGAGATATGCTCGTTCACACTAGTCCAAAAAATCTCGATTGATAATCGCCGACACCGTAAACAACAGGATCGACGCTGTGAGCATTACCCATCCGATCAGGGCAAAAGGGCGCTTAAAAATATTCCGCTCCGGATTGCGGTCGAAGAAGGGCAATAGCACCAGCATCATTCCAAGGAGGCCAGGCAGCCCCATCGAACCGAGGAACTGTCCGAGCTCGCCGGAAAACATCTTGAGACGCAGATGCTGAAAGATGAACAAGAAGTACCATTCCGGTTCCGGGTGATAATCTCCCGGGTCAGGGGTCGCCTCTTCCAACAAGACCACCGGTTCCCAGAAGGCCATCGCACTGATACAGGCAAACACGACCGCCATCCCGACCACATCCTTCCAAATCTGCCGTGGGAAAAAATAATCGGTCTTCGCCTTCAGCTCTGCCGGCGCACCCCTGAATGGACCAGCTGGTCCCGCACATCGAAAGAGGAAGAGGTGCAATCCGGCCAACGCAATCAGGGCAGCCGGGAGCACCATGACGTGAATGACGAAGAAACGGCTCAAGGTCATCTGCCCAGGAGTCGGGCCTCCCTTGAGAAAGCGCGCCAAGAAATCGCCCAAGACCGGCATCTTATCCATGATCTCGACGCCGACTGTCGTAGCCCAATAGGCTCGTTGGTCCCACGGGAGCAAATAACCTGTAAAGCCGAATCCCATCACGAGGGCGAAGAGCGCCAACCCAACCAACCAGATGAGTTCACGTGGTTTCTTATACGCACCCCAGAGAAAGACTTGGGACATATGCGCGAAGACACAGACCACCATGGCGGTGGAGCCCCAGAAATGGTAACTCAACAGGAACCAGCCGTAGTCGACGTCGTGAAGAATGTATTGGGTACTGGCGTAGGCATGGTCGGCGGTGGGGACATAGTAGAACATGAGCAGCACGCCCGTGATCGCCTGCATGATGAAGATAAATAATAGAATTGACCCAAAGACGTAGGCCCAGCGAGAGCCGCCCGGGACCGACTCGTTGAGCATCTTGGCAGCGAGCAGCTTCAGCCCGACCCGTTCATCGACAAAGGTGAAGATCTTTTCGGCAACCGTTGGCTGCGTGCCGGTAGAAGGAGTGTCGCTCATTTACACAATCCGCGTTTGGGACTTCGTCCCGGCTTTGAATTCCATATCGATAATTTGCACCTCGCCACCCGCGGTCACCTGAATCGGCAGCATGTCGAGAGAACGCGGGGCGGGGCCGTCCAGCACCTTGCCGGACGCATCATAGATACTTAAATGGCAGGGGCAGAGAAAAACCTGCCCGAGTACCTTGTGTTTCCGCCATTTATATGCGCAACCGAGGTGGGGGCATTTGCCGGAGAATGCGAGATAGGGCATGTCCTTCTTATTGGTCCAGATGGCTTTCCCTGAAGAATCCAGGAATTCCACATCCTTCCCCTGATACACTTTTTCCAATACCGCTGGAGTCGCCTTGACAAGCCATACGTTCTTCTCAATCTCCGCTTCAGGCATATAGACTTCTTTGATCTTGCGCTTGTACTGGAACTGAATCCCGATGTCCTCCGTCTTTATCTTCCCGATGTTGCCGATCTTCAGCCATCCGTTGTCGAGCGGCGCATACATCGGCTTCATCAAGAACTTCATCACGGGGTAGACCAGCGGCAATCCGATAAAAAGCCCCGTCACGTAGGTCAAATTCGCAAAAAACGCCCGCCGCTTGACGTTCCGTTCCAACTCAGGGAACGGCACAAGGACTTCGCCCGGAGTGACGTGAATTTGTTTTTCAAGGCCCGGGATTTCGACTTCATGCAGCGTGACATAGTCCTCACGCTTAAAGGGCTCCATGCCCATGACTTCCGACGAGGACGACCGCAGTTGCACCAGACCGTCCGTCACAACCTGTACCGCGCCCATAGGCACTTGCCGTTCGCCCGTGCCGTTCATCGACACGACGAGGTGGCTGACCTCATGGGAGAGCGGGTCCATGATGATCTTGGACACCTCCCCGACTTCTCGGTCCAGACAGCGGACTTTCGACTTCAGTTGAGGCTGCATGCTACTTCTTCTTGATCGGCTTTGGTGTGTTCACAGACGTATTTTTGAATGTACTCAGCCAAGTGGCAAGGGCGGTGATGTCGTTGGGCTCCATGACGTCCTTAAACTTGTCCGGCATCTTGCCTTTTTCCCACTCCTTTTCAAATCCCTCTGCCATAAAGCTCTTGGGGTCCATAATTTTCTGCTTAATTTCATCGACCGTGAGGTAGGAACCGATGTTGTCCAGCTCCGGACCGCGTTTTTTTCCACCCTCACCCTTTAACTTATGGCAGTTGTAACATTCTTGCAGTTGCCACTGATCTTCACCCAGCCTCATAAAGTCTCCGGCTGCCAGCTTGGGCGCGACCGGGGACTCGGCGACCGAGGACTCCGCGACCGAGGACTCTTTCACCGCCCGACCTCCGCCCAGCGACATGAGCCGCACCTCTAAGGCTTTCACCTGTTCATCGAGCGCTTTCACCCGTGCAATCAGCTCCTCAGCCTTTCCCTGTTCAGTCGCGGCCAGTTTGGGTTTTAATATCTTGGCAATCTTGCCCTTTTCATCTTCCGGATCGAACTGCGGCCACATCGAGGCGCCGGAAACAAATACCGTGCACAGCACGACGTAGAACACCACAATGGCGATCGCGGACCTCGTTCCGCTCATGGTTCTGACCGACGGCGCGTCCAGCAGCATGAAAACGGCAGCCCCGAATATCGCCTGGCCGAAGAACATCATCTGGAAAACGAACGGAAACGCGAGCGCTCTCGAAATCCCGACAAGCGCGATGCCCGCTACCAGACCGATCGACAGCTTCTTAATTACATTCCACATGCAGACTCTCGGTTACTTGGCCCTGGCGGGAACAGGACTGCCCTCCGGTACCTGATTCTTCGAGGCCGAAGGCCGAAGGGTTAGGATAACGGCGAAACTCACCACCGCGAAAAAGACGACGGTAATCCCCGTAATCCACCAAGCGGAATACGACAGCGTCGGCGTAAAGGACTCCGCGGTGAAGTCCGGCACCAAACCGTAGGTGTGGAAGTACTTCCGCACCAGCGAGCGGACAGCGCCCATCAAACCCATCGTCCAGATTGAGGTGAAGGCCAGGAAGATCAACACGAATTGGGAGGTAAAATCGATCTTTCCCCAAACGATTATCCCCTGCCTGATGGCCCGGTTATACACGACATAGTTGAAGACCGTGATGACCACTAACGTGAAAATCGCAGAAAGTTTGCCCGGCATCCCCGCCAGGAAGTTCCAATCCGACGGCAGCTCCAACTCAGGCAGCATCTTGGCGCCAGTGGCCGCAAATCCGTGGGGGGTGAGCCAGATCGCATCGCCCACGATGACCATCAAGAAGCCGATTTTCATGACGGTCCGTGCAGACACAGTCACCGGGATGAATCGGCCGAAAACAAAAGGGGCAAAGATCAACGGAAGAAGGAACGCCAACGACATCGGGTCGGGAATCCAGTAGTAATTCATCACCACCATCATGACAAATGGGAACGCCACCATCACGATGGGAACCAGGATCGTCATCCGGATCTTTTCGGCCCCCTCAATACGTTTCAGACTGAGCCAGACGTAATAGTTAATGGCCAGGAACATGAGTCCGATCATCGCTCCCTGCATTTCGAAAAACATCGAAAGCTGGTCGGCCATCATGTACGGGCAGAACGAAAAATCGTAATCGCACATCTCGTACGCCAACAGCAATCCGGTGAAGGGCTGGAACAGCGTCGCGCCCACGGCGATCAGATTGCCGGCAAACCCCATCCAATCGTAGTAGGCCCGTTCTTCTTGGGTTTTCGCCCCCATAAACATATAGGCGGCGATCAGGCCCGTCATAAATCCTCCGAACGCCACGTTACCGTCGATCCGGTGGAGATTGAGCGGCATCCAGGTCTGGTTGGCAATCTTGTCCCACAAGGTTGCACCTGCGAGGGCATCTTGCGGCGAGACCCCTTCAGCCTTCACCGGAGTATTCATGAATGATGTCGGGCCATTGATCACAAATAGTGTGACCATGCCGATCAGAATCAAGAGCACGCCGAGAGCGATATGCCGCCCCTTCTTTTCACCCTTCCAGATGTCCCATGTGTAGGAATACATGTACAGCACGACTGTCCCGCTGATGAACAACAACGGGTAGATCACCGTGAACACGAGATGGAACTGATTGATGAACCAGGCGGTAAACTGCGGGTACGCTGCGAGCAGCACGAAAATAAACAGGCCACCGGTGAGGGCAGTCATGCTGAAGAGGATGACCGTCACCTTGGTCACTTCTTTGGCCAACCGCTCGTACCGGAGATCTTGCTTCCGATACCCCAGCCATTCTGAAATCACGACAAAGATCGGGGCGCCGAGAATGAATGCCCCAAACAGCGTATGCAGCTGGGCGACGATCCAGACTGCGGTCCGATTCCCCGTATAGGAAAAATCTACAGGAGTGATGCCGGACACTTGGGCGTAAGCCGTTCCTCCGAACAGCAGCAGAAGCGCACAGGCCGCCACAAGACCGCGCTGCCACGCTTTCATAATAATTCGCCGCCCCTCTTCATTTTCCCGCATGACTCATGAGCAACTATGCCGCAGTTGCGCAATCCACCGTGCTTGCGCGTAAATACTGAGCGAGACGGGCAAGACATGCATGGAACAGGTGAAGAAGTTCTGAGTTCCAAAAACCTCGAACTTCGGACCTCGAACCATCATGCGCTCCACCA
>CAZGYZ010000059.1:6047-9380 GCA_964530675.1 uncultured Nitrospira sp.
CATGCGCTCCACCAGTCCCGCTTTTCTCGCAAATCTCGCCAGTCTCGCACGAATAATGAGATCCGCTTATTTGCCCGCCGGCTCCGGGGCAGCGGGAGCTGCGGCTGGAGCTGGAGCAGCAGCCGGAGCAGTCGAGACGCTCGCCGTATCAACCCAGGTCTTCTTTTCGGCGTCCCATCCCTTTCCTGCCATTGCGAAACTCCGCTCATACAACACCAGCTTCCAGACATCTTCGTCCGACAGCTTGCTCTTCCACCCCTTCATCTTCGTATTGGGAACCCCATCGGCAATCCGCCAGGCCCACACGGAATCGGAGTAGAGCTTCATCCGTTCGCCGACACGGAAATCACGAGCGCCAGCCTTGGCCGGCTTGCCGTCCTTCCCATGACAACTGGCACAATTCACATCGGGGTTCGTTTCGCCGGCGTAGAGCTTCCGTCCTTCTTCCAGTTTGGCTGCATCGGTCCACCAACCGGACGGCATATGTTTATCGGCCCACTCGGCAGGAGCCGGAGGCGGTGGAACAACCGGCCCTTCCCCTCCCCCTTCGCCTCCACATGCCGCCATCAAGAGCCCCATTCCCAGCACCACCGCAAGCTGCGAAACTTTCATCTGCTTCATAACCTTCACGCACTCCTTTTCCCCCGGTCACATCAACGAGTGTTACTCTTACGCTAGCATGCATCATTCACGAAAGCTTCTACCGCAACTGCCAATACACCACTGCTACTATCTCTCTCACCATTTCGGCTGTTTCACCATAAATCTTTATGAATACTGTAAACTTAAGCGAAAAAAAACGTTCTTACAGAAGCGATCATCACCCCCGTAAAAACGTCAGTACTAAGCGAATGCTGTGAAGCCACGCGCACTCCCCCGCCACTTCGATTCACCGATCCAGAGAAGTACACATCAGCCCCACGGA
Organism: uncultured Nitrospira sp.; assembly: GCA_964530675.1. Taxonomy (GTDB): domain Bacteria; phylum Nitrospirota; class Nitrospiria; order Nitrospirales; family Nitrospiraceae; genus Palsa-1315. The sequence goes on from CAZGYZ010000059.1 coordinate 6,973, forward strand.
CCGCTTCGGTTACTTCTTACGCTTGCCCTGCGACTTCCCTCGCTTCTGTTCCTGCTTCCGCCACGAACGAACCAGTTTGAACCCGATAAACCCACCGACTGCCGCCGCCACACCCCCGGCCCCTAGATACACCCACATCGGAACACTGTTCCGATCCTGTATACAGCCGGTTCCGAAATTAACCTGAATGACTCGCTCAGCTTCCAGATCCTTCGGGTCGAACGAGACTTTCTGTTGTTGCTGCTGCCCGTTGGCTTCGATCAGCAGCGGATCGCCAAGATTATCGTTATGAAGATGAAAGGCTGCCTTGTAGTATCCGTTTGCATCGGTTTTGACGATCTGCCCGTAGGAGATTTTTGTATCCTTGACGAGCACGTCTACATTCTCACTGCTTTTCCCATCCGCTCCGCAGACAAACCCCTCCACCGTAAACCGGTGGTCGGCTTCATGCGTCGCAAACACAACCGAGGGGAGACCACCCACCATAGCAATGGCGAGAACCCATTCACGCCATCGTGACTGACTCTGTGCGATCTGTCTGCGCCTCACATGCTCCCGACTGATATCTCTTTCCGTCGCCGAGCGCCGGCGTCCGCCTCACACAACGGAACCGAATGATCACCAATGGTCATAGTCAATTTAAGGCTGCAATTTTTAACATAGCCCCGGCCCCTTAGTCAACGAACTGACTACCGAGCTGGGCGGAGAGACAAGCCAATATCAAGGACTTGGGGGAGATCAACTCGACGCGTCTGTGTATGCAAAAGAGAGAAAATGCGATGCGATAGGACGGTGGGGAACTTACAGGATTCCTCGTGTCTTCGCCTCGGCTGTGATACGTTCCACTTCAGCTCGCCGCTCCGAATCTTTCTTGGCGATCCAGGTCTCCCAAGATTTCCCTGTAGCCGTATCCTCACCGGTAAAGGCAATCGCGGCAATTTGGTCGTAGCGAATGCGCCGCGCGGCAGAACTGTCGGAAGGAAACACCTCAAGATAGGAGTCGGAACCGTTGACCTGTCGATTGAAGAGATACCCGCTGAGGGATTCGCCGGATTTCAACGACACCGTCACATCGCCGCGATAATCGAACGCCAGCTCCACCGCCTCGGCAAGCTCGGCAAACGAAGCCGGCTGAAAGACGCGGCCTTCCGGCGATCCGGCTACTCCGGCAGCACTATGGTTCTTGGTGTCGGTCATCGGGGAACCGTGAAGCGTGAGGGGTAAGGGGTAAGGGGTAAATCGGACGACATGAAAAGCGTCGGGAAGCTCCTAGGAACGACCACTGACGCGCCACGTTATCTATCATCGCGAGGTGGGGAGCATCGTCAACTTGACCGTCCGACCAAACCCGGACAGGGTGCCGAACGTATCTTCGACTGCAGAGGGCTCATAACCGCAATGGACCATACAATCAGCGCATTTCTCATTCCGCCCTGTTCCGTAGTGATCCCACTCCGTGCTCTCCATCAGTTCACGGAACGTCTTCGCATAGCCTTCTTGGAGCAAATAGCAGGGCTTCTGCCAGCCAAACACGTTATAGGTCGGATTCCCCCAAGGAGTGCATTCGTACTCCCGCCGCCCCATCAAGAAATCTAAGAAAAGCGGCGACTGATTGAACTGCCATGTCTTCTTCGGCTTTCCCAAAATACGTGAAAAAAGTTCCCTGGTGCGTTCTCGCCTCAGAAAATGCTGCTGGTCCGGCGCCTTTTGATAGCTGTACCCGGGCGAAATCATCATGCCTTCGACGCCAAGATCCATCATCGCATCGAAGAATTTCCGCACGCGCTCAGGATTGGCGTCATCGAAGAGGGTCGTATTGGTCGTGACCCTGTGCCCCCGCTTCAGCGCCGCCTTGATCGCCTTCACCGCCACGTCATAGACACCGTCGCGGCAGACCGCCAAGTCGTGCTCGTCTTTCAGGCCGTCCATATGGACACTGAAGGTAAGAAACTTGGAAGGCTGATACTCGTCGAGCTTTCGCTCCATCAAAATCGCATTGGTGCAGAGATAGATATACCGCTCCTGCGCAACCAGCCCGCGCACAATCGCCGGCATCTCAGGATGGATCATCGGTTCGCCACCGGGAATGCTGACAATCGGGGCGCCGCATTCCACTGCCGCGGCCAAACACTGTTCGACCGTGAGCCGCTTATCCAGCACATGATCCGGGTATTGAATCTTTCCGCAGCCGGCGCAGGCTAAATTACAGCGAAACAATGGTTCCAGCATCAGCACGAGCGGATAGCGCTTCACCCCGCTCAGCTTCTGGGTGAGCACGTACTTCGTAACAGTAGCCATCTGGGAAATCGGAACGGCCATTCCTCTCTCCTTCTTTTCAATCTGTATTGGTAACGGCAGTAGTCCGGCCACCGAACTAGCAGGTTGTAATCGCTGGGGATTCTAGCACC
>CAZGYZ010000060.1:0-9304 GCA_964530675.1 uncultured Nitrospira sp.
AGTTCGAGCACGTTTTCCAACTCCCACCCATTCGCCGCTTCTATTTTCTCTTGCAGCTGGGCCTGCTTCTCGAGGAGCTTTTCCAATTCATCGGGGCCGGCCTCGCCCATCTTGTTGCTGACCGCGTCATACTCGTGCAGCATGGCTACGAGTTCTTTCTTCCCCTCTTCGACGATTTCTTTCACCGTCTTGTCCGGATCGAGCTGCGGTTCTTGCTCAAGGAGACCTACGCTGTACCCCTTCGAGCGGGTGATCTCTCCCGTGTAGTTCTGATCGACTCCAGCGATAATCCTGAGCAGCGAGCTCTTCCCCGACCCGTTGAGGCCCAACACGCCGATCTTCGCGCCGTAGTAGAAGCCAAGATAGATCTCGCGGAGTACCTGCCTCTTCGGCGGGTAGACCTTACCGACATTGACGAGTGAGAAAATAACTTGTTTATCGTTCGTGGTCGCCATGTATTCCTCTGATTAGTGGTATGGGTCACAAGTGAGCAGCCACGATAACAAAAGCCCTCGACAGTTCACAACCACGTAGCCGCAGGACAGGATTCTCTCTGAACTGGGGTTGGCTAGATTCCGAGCTCTTCCGACAGTCTCACTTCCGATTCGTCGTCAATTTCCTCAAGGCAACTGAAGCAGGCGAATGGAAACCGGTCGACGGGTATGGCACAGACTTCGCCGACCGGCGATTCGTCCAGGGCAGGCCCACCGCATTCTTTATGGATCAAGGTCAGCATCGTTTGCTTCCTATTCTATGCGGCGTGAACGCGCGAGACGTGCACGACACGAAGTTCGAGATTCCGAACATTTCAGCCTTCAGCCTTCAGACCCCCTGTATCCAACACCAGCCGACGAAATATGTCCAGATGTTCGGGGCTACTTAATCGATGATCGCCTATTTTCATGATGAGTTCGACGGGATACTCTGGGTCACGGGCGAGCAATTCGTCGACGAATTGCCAGCTTGTACGAGGATGGATGGCCCTGTCTTGGAGGCCGTGCAACAGGGTGGTCTTTACGCGACGCAGCTGACCGAACCGCTTCGACCAGTAGGTTTCGCTTTCCTCGACCCATTTCCACGAGAGGGGCCAATCCTTGTGAAGTGGTTCGTCGTCCCAAGGCATCCAGCCTGTGCCGTGCCATCGTATTCGCCGCTCGGCTGGAATTTCCTTGGCTCTGACGCCGATCGCATCGAATGCCGGGGCGATGAGAAGAAGCCTCTCAACTGCCGCGAACTCCTGGGCCATCATCCAGGCGATCCAGCCGCCGAATGAATTGCCGACGATGGTGACCGGCGGTCCCTCTTGAAGCATCTTCAACACGAGCCGTGCATCGGCAATCCAATCGGACAATGTGTAGTCGGTGAACGTCCCCTCTGAATCGCCGAACCCCCGCACATCGTAGCAGGAGAATCCCCAGCCTTTCTCTTCACACCATTGCGCGAGGGCCTTACTCTTGTTGCCCCACCGTTTTGAGAGGAAGCCGGTGATGAAGAGAATTTGCCGGTCCTTCCCTTCGACACGATCTCCGCGAATCCGTTTGCCGTCAGCTGCGGCAAGCTCAAACGAGTGAAGGTCGCTCATGGGTGAGTCACCGCCTTGGTAATGAACGGCCCCAGCCTCTGCGAAACAGACCGTGGAATCTCATGGCCGCCACGAAAACTGTGCCATTCAACCGAAAGTCCCGCGTGAATCAGAGCGTCGCGCAGCCTTTCGGCCCCCACGTAGGGCAGGATCTCATCCTGGATCCCATGGCTTTGAAAGACCGGCAGCCCTTTACGCTTCAGCATCAGCGGAGCCCAGAGGGGCTGCGCCAGCACGTTACCGGAGAGTTGGACCAGTCCGGCATACGGACGATCACTGTGGAGCAGCACATCACAAGAAAGCATGGCGCCTTGAGAAAATCCTCCGAGGATGGTTGTGCGCGGATCCGCGCCGAATTTGCGTTCAACTTCTTTGAGGAACGCCATCATGGTCTCGCGTATAGGAGCGAGGCCTTTGGGGATCTCGTTCGAGAGATCGCGCAGCCGCCCTGCCGCTTGATCCGCTGCAAAGCGCGCCATGTCGATGAGCCACCAGGCGCGCGCATCGCTTGGCCCAAAACTTAACGAGAGCGGGCCTTCAGGAAAGACAAACCTCGTGCCGACCGGCACGGTCAAGTCGTCGGCCAGCGACACAAGATCGTCCCCCGGTGCGCCGAAGCCGTGCAGGAGCAGGACGAGAGGGCCGCGACCTCCACCCTTTCCGTCTGTGCCTCCTGTGACTCTCGTCCACAGTCCGCCTATTTGTTCTTCGCGCATAAACGGTCCGTTATTTCATATACAAATATTGGAGCAACGCCACAACGCCGTAGAGCGACGATTCAATCACTGGCTGCTGGTAGAACGGCACGAACGCGCCCTGTTCGTTGGCTTCCACTTCGTCGATGACGTACTGGATCTGCTTAACGCGCACATCGTGATCCTTGCCGGTTCCCAAGGCTTGGACCATCTGGCGACTGAGCCCGGCCAGCATGGCGGCTTTCGCCTTGCTGGCCGATTGGTATAGCAGGAGCGCCCCCAGCAAGGCCAATGCGACGTTCAACGACCAGGAAAAGATTAATAAGAGAGGGTAATTCCAGATGTCGAAGTAGTCGTTCCTCGCGGCGACCATGATCAGCAAGGCAATGAAGGGATAGCGGATCAGGCGATTCACCACTCCGGTCCGCTGAGCGATGAGATCGATCACCGCCAAGTATTTCAGTTTGCCAAACTCGGCTTTCTGGGCCTGGCCCAGACCGTACTCCCGGAGATATTCTTCTTGAACCTGATCGGACCAGCCACCGGTCGAGGCGGTCAACCAGCCAATCCACCGCCGGCACAACATGACTGCGTCGAACACAGCCAGATTGAGCAGCACGACTAAGCCCACACTACTCAGGGTCATCACCGAATCGACCACGCAACTCAATCGGCCCCGGCAGGGCTGGATCATTTCCTCATCAAGCACCCAGTATTGCAACGGCCACATGATCCCGAGATACAGCAGGAATAGTAGGACGGTCCGCAGCGCTCGCTGCGCTGGTTTGCCGGCCTCGCGATACCAAGACCAGGCTTGATCCACAGTCGTCGCCGCCCTGGTCGCGGCCGGATGGTAGACCCGTTGCAAGTTGGTCCAGAACGTCCTGGGTGACAATCGGCGACGGCCCGAATCATCCTCGAACAAAAAGTCCTCGCTGATGAAGTCGCTGTTCTTGGTCAGATCGCGCAGCCCCTTCCCCAGCATGACAAGGCAGAGGATGACGACGAAGATACGGAGGAGCTCGCTCGGCCAGACGCTGACCCCGGCAGTCCAAGAGAAGGGCTCTCCTTCGTCATGATTGGCCAGCAGCGCCGCCGCGCCGCCGAACGCGACGAATGCCGCGAATGAAGCCAAGCCGACGATGGCAAGGACCGCCAGCAGACGAGGATTCCGCAACACCCACAGCCACAGCCGCTGATTCGTCCAGGCTATGACGCCGGCAATCAGTAGTGCGACGACCAACGTCGCCGCGACGGCTGTGTTGTCGAATCCAACCCCCTGCTTCAATGGCCCCTGTCCATCCGTATGATCGAGGTCCTGCCTCAGCGGATGGACCGTTCGCACCCCCTCCTTGTCCACCGGGCTCAAATCCACCGCGCCGTTGCGTCCCACTTCGAAGATCCTGGGATGAGATCCCGTGTCATAGATGCGATCTTCCGGCGTCAACTCGACATGGTAGCCGGACGTGCAGGGAGTCGCCGGTGGCTGTTGCCCGTCCGATCGACAGACGACGAACCGAACCGCTTGGAGAGCGGCCAGATAGGCCGATGTCTGATAGCTGCTGCGAAAAGGCGGAACGTCGCGTTGCAGCGTTCCGTCCAGTTGCAGGCCGAAGGGAGCGGCGGTCACCATATTGCGCGTCGACTTGTATTCGCTCTGGTGGAGGTGGCGCGCATCGAGGTCGACGGTAAAGAAAATCGCGTGTGGAAATGAAGGGCGGAGCGCCTTGATGATGAGCAGCGAATCATAGGGGTCGGTCCCCAGGATCCCGATGGCTCTTGCGCCTTCCCCCTCGTCATGAATGCGCGCCACCAGAGCCCGCACGTAGTCGAGCTGACCGGTTCCTTCCGGACGCTCTCGTTGGGCATCCTTGAGCTGGTCCCCGGTCTTCGCCTTTTCTCCCCGGCCGGCTATCACACTGTCGTCACCCGGCACTTCCCCATCGAGCCCACTGAGGTAGCTGTAGCGAAACACGTTGAGCGTGAGCGATTCGTAGTCGGCGGGACGTTGAATCTGCAGATCGATGGCGCGCGCGACGGTCGGACACCAGGATTTGATGGTCGCCGGAACGAGAATCTGCTTCAAATCGGCTTCCGAGAAGGTCGCCACCTTCGCACAAGCCGCGGCGCGGAATTCGATGGGCAAGGCCCGCCCGTAAAATGAATCCCATTCGCCGATGAGGATGACGGCATCCCAGCCCAGCCGCACTTGCCGGCGTTCCAATTCCTCGACCAGCGCGCCGAACAACCGATCGTCCGAGCCGACATCGTAGACGAGCCGAACATTCGCATTGGCCAGCCGACGGTAAAACTCCTGCTCACAGGACTCATAGGACGCGCAGGCTTCACCCTTGCCGCCTTCTTTTTTGAGTCCGTACGCGAGCAAGCCCTTCATCGCGCTCGTCCAAGGCGAGTACAGCTCGATCACACCGCCGATATTCGGCCAGACGCCGGTCCCTTCGTGCGAATCGGGATACAAGTCCCCCGCCTCCTGTAACAGCGCGCGAAACGCCGATGAGCTGCGAGGGCCCATGATCTTGAATGTGACTGCCTGCTGAACGGCGGGATTCAATCGAACCAGTCTGCGTTTGTCGTCGGTGAGGAGGCATTCGCTCTTCTGCTGGGACTCCTGACACACCAGGGCTTGAGACAGCGATGTCAGGGTCGTCAACAAGCCCCGACTGAGGGACTCGTCTGGTAACCAGACGACAAGGACACTGGAGGCATGCGATCCTACCTCTCCACAAACGCGCGTCTTTCTCTGTCGATACCATTCATAAGGCAGCGCTTGAACGGCCCCTTGCGGTTCCCATTCAACGAAGGAGAGATGGCCCTCGTCCTCCGGTACATAGCAGGCGACGCCGAGCGCGGTGCCGATGGCGTAGCGATCGCGGATACGCGATTCCGTGTTTTCGACGTAGGGCCCCCCGCTCGTGGTCACCAGGAGGACGGTGATGCGCTGCCCGTTCCTGGCACGCTCGGCCAAAGCCTGTCTGAGCGGCCCAAGCCGTTGGGTGAGAGTCGGTTCTGGTCCGGCTGTCTTCCCAGCCGATCTTGTCTCACGGATACCTCGCTGCACGGCCGCTACCGGATCCTCCCACAGGCGCGCACGGACCAACTGTTCGCCGGTCGTGTGCTTCATCTCCATCCCGGTGCCGACCGGCCGCGAGCTGCGCAACGGCTCTTTCACCAACAGTACGCCGGCAATGGCCAGCACGAGGGTGAGCGCTCCCGCCACCGCAAGCTTTGAATCGCTACGTCCTTTTGCCATTGAGAAGCCCGTTGTCGGTGATTAGCCCCAGGAAATAGCAGCCTTTCCCATCTCCATGAGCTGGTACGGCCACTGTACAACAGACAGTGAGGGGGACTGCAAGGTGATACGCACGGGAATGGTGGGAGAACTTAAACTTCGTCGATGGAGAGAAACCTACTGCGGAACGACTTTGAAGATAGCATTGGTGTTGGAGACATACACAAATCCGTCGGCGCCGAGCATAAGACTCAATAAGCCGCCGTTCCCGCCGTTGTAGGCGATGCTGGAAGAACCGAGCAGGGTGAGGTCGGGGCCGCTCAGAACCACGCGACGCATTCTGCCACTGTTGAAGTCCACGAACAGCAGATTGTTTCGGTAGGCCACGGGGTAGACGGTGGAGTTTTCCGGAATGGCGATGATCCCGGTCGGCGCAATGGTCGGGGTATAGGCCAGTATGGGATCGCGGAAGTTTGGGTTGCCGGCGATACCTCCGACAGTCGGCCAACCATAGTTGCCACCTGAGACGATCCGGTTAATCTCATCATTATCTCCAGGACCATTCTCAGTTTCCCACAGATGACCCGTGTGCCCATGAAAGGTAAACCCGTAGCTGTTGCGATGTCCCAGGCTGAAGACCTTTTTACGCGGCGAGTCTAGATCTGGATTGGGGTCAGTGGCGTAAAACGGGTTGTCGCTGGGCGCGCTGCCGCCCGGATTCACGCGGAGGATCTTGCCGGCCAGGGAGGCAAGATTCTGCGAATTGGCTGTGTTCGCGACGTCGCCGATAATGACATAGAGCTTGCCATCGGGACCGAACTGAATGATCCCGCCATTGTGGTTACCGCTGACCGGCAGCGTGTCCAGAATCGTCGTCTGGTTCGTACACTGACCGCTGCTGTCGGTATAGCGCACGACACGATTACGCGCGGCTCCGGCTTCCGTATAATAGACGTAAACGAAATGGTTCTGGGTGAAGTTCGGATCGAGGGTGAGGCCAAGCAGCCCTTGTTCGCCACTGGTTGCAACTGTCAGCTGGCAGAAAACGGTGTTCACCAGCTGCCATTGTGGATTGATGATGCGGATGTTCCCTGTCAGCCGCTCGTTGAAAAAGATTCGGCCATCCGGCGCCAAGGCCATTCCGACCGGAAAGGCTAGTCCTGGCAGGACGGATTGCAACTGCAAATCTCCTGTCAGCGGCTGGCTAACTGAGAAGTTGAGTGTCTTCGTCGCCTCGGTATTCGTCAGTTCATTGTGGTTTTGATCGGCTAGAACGAGACGGACGGTGTGGGCGGTGGACGGAAGACCGAAGATATCGAACGATGTCGCCGATTTCCAATGGACGAAGTGCGTATGGACTCCGTTGTAGAAGACCCCGTTGTCCTCGTTGATGCCACTGCCTCCATAGAAGTTATACGGGGTCACGTCTGTATCCAGGTAGAAATGGAGATGCGATGTTCCAGGATTCCCGATCGTATGGTTCTGAATCGCGAAGGCAACCGTGATCGGTCCAACAGGAACGGCCGCCTCGGCCAATGGACTCGTAATCGCGATCGTCGGCGCAATACCAGGAATCAGGCCAGGCGGAGTATTGGGGTTCTCAGGTTTAGAAGTTACGTTCAGCGGAGAAAACTCGGGTGTCGAGTGGCCTGTTCCCGCATCCATCGTGACAAAACCTAAGTCGACCGGGCCCGCGCTGTTGAACGAGAAGACGTTGGTTCCGCCGAGGTAGAAAGGAAACAGGCTGCCGTTGCTGATGAAAAACAGACGAAGATTCGATCCGACCGACAAATTCGCCAGGGTAAATGGAAAACGGCCTGGTGCGTTCGGGGGCCGACCGGCGGTGTCATCCTCGACAACGATTTGATCGTTGTCGTTCATCGCGACAATGCGCGTCCCGCCCACCGTCCCGTTAACGGTGACCGTTTTCGCCACTGCGACCGGATTCGCTCCGCCCCCGCTCTCTGTGCAGGCGGTGAGAATGAGTGCGAGACCCGCAAAAGCGAGGGATCGGACTATGACGCTATGTGCCTTAAAGATCATAAGTCTGCCTGTTGAAGCAGGAGGCCACTCTACGAACCCATCGGTACAGTGAGTCGAGTCGTCCCGGATGGAACAGGGTTTCTCGGGAGCATAAACAATGCCGGGTCGGCGCGATGGTTTAGGATGAGCAACTGACTGCTAAATGCTTGCCCCAGTTCGGAGGTGGGGCTGCGTAAGCATCCATGCCTGGCTGGTCACTGTAGGGATTTTGCAGCAGGGCGAGCAGCCGATCGATCTCGGCGTAGTCCTTCTTCTGAGCCTTCTCGATGGCGGTCTGCACCAGATAGTTACGGAGCACGTACTTGGGATTGACGCGGTTCATACGGACCAGGCGGTCCTCGTCTCGGCTCCCCTCTTGGTGCAACCGATCCTTGTACCGGCAAGCCCACTGGTCGAACGATTCACGATCCAGGAAGAAGTCGCGGATCAGCTCGTTCAGCGATTCAGGCCCGGCTTGAAACAGTCCCAGGGCTCGAAAGAAGCTCGTGTAATCGACATGGTGTAGGTGCATGAGCGCCAAGAGATCTTGGATCAGCGACGTATCCTCCTCCTTCGTCTCGGCGAGTCCAAACTTAGCCCTCATCAGCTCCATGTACCGTCCTTCGCAGAGGGGGGTGTAGCGGTCGAGTGCGGTCTTCAAATCTTCTTTTTGGGCCAAGGGAAGCAGCGCCTGCGCGAGACAGCTGAGATTCCAGAGGCCGATATAGGGCTGTTGATTGAAGGCATAGCGGCCATTGTGGTCGGAGTGGTTGCAGATGAAACCAGGGTCGTAGTCGTCGATGAATCCAAACGGACCGTAATCGAGCGTGATGCCAAGGATCGACATGTTGTCGGTGTTCATGACGCCGTGCGCCCAACCAACGGCTTGCCATTGGGGAATCAGCTTCGCGGTACGCTCGACGACCTCATAAAAGAAGCGAGCATACTTGTCTGCCGTTTCCACGAGATGAGGATAGTGATGCGCAATCACGTAGTCGGCCAGCACTTTGAGCTGCTCATGTTGTTTCCGATAATAGAGAATCTCGAATGAGCCGAACCGCACGTGAGAGGGCGCCATGCGAAGTACGATCGCGCCGGTCTCGATCTGTTCGCGAAATACTTTATGATCGCTGCCGACGATGCAGAGCGCTCGCGTCGTCGGAATGCCGAGCCCATGCATCGCCTCGCTGCAGAGATATTCCCGGATCGTCGAGCGCAAAACCGCACGGCCATCGCCGTCTCGTGAAAAGGGCGTAAGGCCGGCGCCTTTGAGTTGCAAATCCCATCGCTCGCCCCGCTCGTTTCGCGCTTCACCCAAAAGAATCGCGCGACCGTCTCCCAGCTGCGGGACATAGACCCCAAACTGATGGCCTGAATAGAGCATCGCCAACGGCTCCATCCCTGGGACAAGCATGCTCCCGCCAAACACGCCGGCAAACTCAGGCCGCTCCGCCTCATCAGGGTCGAGATCGATCAGTTCGGCTGCAGCAGGATTGAAACTAATGAGATAAGGTGGCTCGGAAAACGGAGTCGGGTTCAACTTCGCATAGAACGATTCTGGCAACCGAGCATAGGAGTTGTCGAAGGAGAGGGTTTCTAGCCGGCACTTGGTCATTGAAGGAGCATGCCAGGACTAGCGTGCCGTTTTCAAGCAAGGAGAGGCATTATCCAACAGAGAGGTGAATTGCTCGGAGTCGACGTCCTAGCCCGCATTATTCATGAACGCTTCTGCTGCAATCGCGGATTCGCCGCTGC
>CAZGYZ010000061.1:0-9090 GCA_964530675.1 uncultured Nitrospira sp.
ACCGCCCGGATCTGGCAAGACGATGTTGGCGAAACGTCTGCCGACGATTCTTCCCCTCATGGAACCGGACGAGGCGATCGAGACGACCCGGGTACACAGCGTATCCGGGCAGTTACCCGCGAATCATCCTCTGTTGACGATTCGTCCCTTTCGCGCTCCGCATCACAGTATTTCCGACGCAGGCCTTATCGGAGGGGGAACAGTTCCTCGGCCCGGAGAAGTGTCCTTGGCGCATAATGGCGTATTGTTCTTGGACGAATCCCCGGAGTTTCGCCGGCCTGTCTTGGACGGATTGCGGCAACCGCTGGAGGACGGGTATGTGATCCTGACCAGGGCCAGCGGATCGCTCCGCTACCCCGCACGATTTATGTTGATCGCTGCGATGAATCCCTGTCCCTGCGGATACTACGGAGATCGCACGCGTGAATGTGTCTGCAGCCCCCAGCAAATTCGCCGTTATCGAGCCAAATTGTCTGGGCCGCTTCAAGACCGAATCGATATGCATATCGAAGTTCCGCCGGTCTCCGTGCGAGACTTGCACGATCATGGTCCTGTGCCGGAAAGTTCCGCCATGATTCGTTCGCGCGTTCTGGAGGCGCATGATCGGCAGCGCCACCGGTATCGTCAAGACGGGATTCACTCGAATGCGCAGTTGAAGCCGCGGCTCCTAAAGCGGTATTGTGGTTTGGAAACGCCGGCTCAAGAGTTGCTGGAACAGGCGTTGACAAAACTCGGATTATCCGCTCGGGCCCACGGGCGCATTGTGCGCGTGGCGAGAACCATCGCAGATCTTGCAGGCTCTGATAAGATTGAGCTGCTGCATGTGGCGGAAGCGATTCAATATCGCAGCCTCGATCGCCGAATGGAGTTTTGAGGATTCCCTGTGCTACCGAGTGTAAAAGTCTTTCTCTGGTGGTTCGTTGTCGGCGCCACCATGGCACTGGCTGTGATCATGCTGCAGGGCGGCATTCGTGAAGCCATGCAAGCGCAGGGGTCCGTGTGGGAACTCAAATTGGTCGAGCTGTTCACGACCATCATGGGAGGTGGGCTGCTCGGCGGATGTATCGCGTTGATTCTGGATCGCATTAAGAAGTCATAATGAATGATACTCACAGCAGAATGAAATGAGGCCATACATGGATGTGGAAGTGGGTTCGAATCTTTATCGCAACACCGACGGTATGATTGAAATCGAGGGGGTTCCGCAAATTCAGGTGGCGCTAAAACCGATCACTGGCTCCCTGCTTGTGAATTTTGCCCTGTTCAACGCAGATGGGAAAGTGACGGCGAAACTCAACGACAGCACTCTGATGATCAACGAGAAGCGTGCCTACGAAGTGAATAAGACCCCCAAGAGCCTGTTGCTCACACATCTGGCTTCGGGAACCGTGATCTTACAGATGTCTGTCAAGGCACCTGACGTGGTGGCCTTCACGAAAGGGGAGTTCCATACGATCAAAGGCCATGTGCTCCAGGTGTCTTCCGAAGAATGGAAAATCGATAAGTTGCGCGCCAGCGGCACGACGCAAGATGTGAAAGGCGGGTCGGTCGTCCTCGGCTAAGATGACGAAAGTCACGTCTTCGCTGAACCTTGACCTCGACCTCAGCCTATCCCCATCCCTATCTGCTATCCTGCGACCGTCGGCACGATGACGATCTGCAGGTCTTTCAGTTCTACGGTTGCCGTGTCTCCATCTCGCAATTCACCCTTGACCAACTGACGCGCCATCGGTGTTTCAATCTCTTGTTGGATCAATCGCTTTAAGGGTCGCGCTCCATAGGCCGGATCATAACCACGTTCCCCCAGATGCCATAAGGCTGCCGGCGTCACGATTAGGGAGATCCGCCGCTCTGTCAACCGAGCCCGTAGCCGTTCAAGTTGAATCTCCACAATCTTTGTGAGCTGTTCCGTCTCCAGCGCATGAAATACCACCGTCTCGTCGATTCGGTTCAAGAACTCAGGACGGAAATGTTCTCGTAATTCCGCCATGACGAGAGCACAGACTTCGTTATAGGAAGCATGCCGTTGTTGTGCCTCAAGAATCTGTGGGCTGCCGATGTTCGACGTCATGATCAACACCGTGTTCTTGAAATCAACGGTTCGGCCCTGAGAGTCCGTCAATCGTCCGTCGTCCAATACTTGCAGCAAGACATTGAAGACGTCGTGGTGGGCCTTTTCGATCTCGTCGAACAGGATGACGGAAAACGGCCGCCGTCGAACTGCTTCAGTCAATTGACCACCTTCTTCATAGCCGATATAGCCTGGAGGGGCTCCGATTAGCCGAGCCACAGTGTGTTTCTCCATGTATTCGGACATGTCGATTCGAATCAGGTTGGCGTCGTCATCGAAAAGCGTCGCGGCAAGTGTCCGCGCCAACTCGGTTTTCCCGACTCCGGTCGGACCAAGAAAGAGAAACGAACCAATAGGCCGATTCGGGTCTTTAATGCCAGAGCGCGCGCGGAGGACCGCATCTGCGACGGCCTGCACCGCTTCTTCCTGGCCGACCACCCGCTGATGGAGCAGCTCGCCCAGCTTGAGAAGTTTTTCTGTCTCACCTTCGACCAGCCTGGAGACGGGGATTCCAGTCCAGCGACTTACTATTGCTGCGATGTCGTCTTCATCCACCTCTTCTTTGAGTAACCGGCTTTCTCCCTGTTTCTTGCCGAGCTGTTCCTGTTCTAACGCGAGTTCTCGCTCAAGCCGCGGCAACTCTCCATATCGCAATTCCGCGACACGGTTGAGATCATAGCCCCGTTCCGCGCGCTCCATGGCCTGCTTCACTTCCTCCATTGCTGCGCGAGTCTTGCGCAGCCGTGCCACCGAGGCCTTTTCAGAATCCCATCGGGTCTTGAGCGTATTCAGATCGCGTTGCTTTTCACTCAACTCAAGCTCCAGGGTCGCCAGTCGCGCCTGACTGGCTTGATCCTGTTCTTTCCGCAAGGCCTCCCGCTCGATCTCGAGCTGCAGCACCTTGCGCGAGACCTCATCGAGCTCTGCCGGCAAACTATCGATTTCCGTACGCAGCCGGGCCGCTGATTCATCGACAAGATCGATGGCTTTGTCCGGGAGAAAGCGATCAGCGATATACCGGTTCGAAAGTTTCGCTGCGGCCACCAGCGCAGCGTCTTTAATGCGCACGCCATGGTGCACTTCGTAGCGTTCCTTGAGCCCGCGAAGAATCGAGATGGTGTCCTCCACCGACGGCTGATTGACCAGTACCGTTTGGAACCGACGCTCCAACGCGGCATCCTTCTCGATATGTTTTCGGTACTCGTCGAGTGTGGTTGCGCCGATCAAATGCAATTCACCACGGGCCAGCATGGGCTTGAGCAGATTGGCGGCGTCCATTGCTCCTTCCGCAGCGCCGGCTCCTACAACCGTATGCAGCTCATCGATGAAGAGCAAGATTTGTCCCTCGGCCGCCTGCACCTCTTTGAGGACGGCTTTCAATCGTTCCTCAAATTCTCCCCGAAACTTTGCGCCGGCCACCAACGATCCCATGTCGAGAGTGATGACGCGCTTATTCTTGAGCCCTTCAGGGACATCCCCCTTGATAATGCGAATGGCAAGCCCTTCGACGATGGCGGTTTTTCCGACTCCTGGCTCGCCTATGAGTACCGGGTTGTTCTTGGTGCGTCGTGAGAGAATTTGTATGACGCGGCGAATTTCTTCATCGCGCCCGATGACGGGATCTAATTTGCCTTGCCCGGCTAGCCTGGTGAGGTCGCGACCATATTTCTCCAACGCCTGGTAGGTGCCTTCAGGATCCTGGCTTGTGACGCGCTGAGAGCCTCGTATTTGTTGCAGGGCGCCCAAGAGCCGTTCCTTCGTCAGGCCGAGTTTCTTGAAGACGCCCCCCTCTTGAACCATGGCAAGGACGATATGCTCGACACTGAGATAGTCATCTTTTAACGTTCGCTGTTCGTCTTCGGCTTTGGTCAAAACCTGACTGAGCCGCGAAGCGACATGGAGTTGTCCAGGACTTGCCCCGGCGCCTTGTACTTGTGGCAGTTTGGCGAGCGCCTGTTCCACTGCCTGGCGGACGGAAGGGACTGATAACCCTGCCTTTTCGAGGAGAGAGGAGGCGAGACCCCCATCCTGTTCTACAAACGCAAGCAGAAGATGTTCCACATCAATGCCCTGATGGCTTCGTCTTGAGGCATGGGACGACGCGGTCTGGAGCGCTTCTTGTAACTTGACCGTCATACGGTTCATATCCATTAGATCTCTCCTTCCGGCACATCCGTCTGAGTTGTTGCCATTCACATAAGCATAGGATATTGGAAGTCAACCTCTCACGACGAGGTGCGGACGGCTTGACCCAAGAAGTACCAGCAGACTATTGTCTTTCATGTCACGCATTCTGACTGAAACACTCGCACTATATCAGAGCGCCTTCCAGAAAACTGGACAGTCTCTTGTCCGAGGCTGGATGACCATCGTCGCCGTGGTGGGGTTTGGATTCCTGCTGATGCTTGCCACCCAGATTGCCTCGCCGCTCGGCATGGTTGGAGGCTTTCTGCTCGGTGCGGTGAATGCCCTTCTGGTTGGCGCCACTCTGAGCCTGGTTGAGCAATCGATTAGCCATGCACGGGCGCTTACCATCAAGGATCTTGTTGCCAGCGTCGGGCATTACTTTTGGGATGTCATCGGCATTGGTTTTATCCTGTGGCTGCCGCTGATGGCCCTTGACCTGAGCATGCAGGCGAACCCGTATGGGCAGCTCATATCCTATGGCGCCCTCTTGCTTCTCTTTCTTTTGCTGAACCCGGCGCCAGAAATTATCTATCAAGTCCGGCATGATTCCCCGCTCGAGGTGCTCAAGACTTCATACGAGTTCGTCCTTGAGAATTGGATTGAATGGTTTCTTCCATTTGCGATTATCTTAATCCCTATCGTTCTTTCGCCCACGGGCCTGCAATCATTTTTTTCTCTTTCCAGCCGCGTGGGGAGGGGGGCAGGTTTAGATTTTTCTCAGGTTCTCGTATTGCCATTCACGATCCTTGCTGGTTGGCTGGACTACGTGGGAATTCCTTCCTCAGTCGGCTGGTATCTTGGGTTGCTCTTCACACCACCACTTGCCGTCGCTATGTTGTTGTTTCGTGGCCATCTCTTTGCATCGTTACATGGGGTGTCACGACGCCAACGCCGGTTTGCCTCGTCAGTCAAGTAGTGAAGGGTTTTCGTATAGGAAAGAAGAGCTTCCGTCTCTTCTAATTGGAAGCCACGCAAACCGCCCTAGTCGATTGATCCGTCTAAAGAGACTGATGGCGCACGAGAGAATTTGTTTGGCTGATTCCTTGAGTGAACAGGGGAAATAGTGTATGGAATTGCCTACAGTTTCTACAATTATTCTTAAAACTCAGAGCTAAGAAAGCGCTTTTGCCTGTGGGCTTATCTATCTTTTGGCGGATTGTTCTGACCTCCCTTATCATCATCGTGGTGATGGCAGGGGTGAACCTGTATGCTTTGTTTCAGCTACGTCAGTTGACCGCATTAAGTGCCGACATAGCCACTCGACATTACCCGGCGATCGAATCGGCCAAGCGGCTGCTCACCGTGCTCTATGCCCAACTCAATAGTGAGAAGAAGTACTTGGCCGTACGTGATGCGACATTCTTACAACATTTCGATGAAGAGGTCGACGAATTCCATCGAGGACTCCAGACCCTTGAAGCGCAGGAACTCACCCCACAAGGCATTCAGCTACTCAAGGACACCAAGCGATTGCAGCAAGAACGTCTCATGATTTTCCGCTCAGAATTAGAGCATGGCCGGTCGTCTCCAGCGCTCACGTCTGCAGACTATGAAGGTCGTCGCGATGCCTTGATGGATCGTATAAGCAACATGCTCCAAAAATTTATCGATCTTCACGAGACGGGCATCAGTGTCGGCGTCAGTCAGTCACGGGAAAGCTCAGCACAAGCCGAAACGGTGACAGAGCAGCTAGTTTTGCTAGCGCTCGTATTCGGCATTGCGCTCGCCGGTTTTGCCAGCTTTACGGTCCTACGACCGCTTCGCCAATTGCAGACCCATATCAAACAGATCGGACAAGGGAATTTCCGCACGTCGCTGAATATTCAGGCTCCCAGCGAATTGCGAGACCTTGTCGACGCTGTAAATTGGATGGGCACAAAGCTGCAAGAGCTGGACGATATGAAGGGGGAGTTTCTCGCCCATGTCTCTCATGAGTTACGCACGCCCATGGCCTCGATTCAAGAAGGCACTCATTTGCTGTTGGACGAAATTCCAGGCCCCTTATCGCAAGAACAGCGTACGACCTTGCGTATCATGGCGGACAGCAGCCGCAGACTCATCACCCTCATCTCTACTATTCTGGATCTCTCCAAAATGGACGCCGGGATGATGGAGTATCGAATTGTCCCGACGGACCTCAAACGCATCACAGATATGTCGGTCAACAAAGTCCAGCTCCTCGCCGATGCCAAGCATGTGCAGCTGTTACTGGAAGCGCCTGCACAGCGTGTGTGGGTCATGGCGGATGCGCTTCGAATTGAGCAAGTCCTCGACAATTTACTCTCAAATGCCTTGAAGTTCAGTTCAGAAGGAGGCATTGTAAAGGTACTCATGAAGCCGGACTTGCAAGCAGGAGTCCTTGAGGTGAGTGTGACCGATGGAGGCCCCGGTATCCAAGCCGAAGATCTCCCCTTTATTTTCGAACGTTTTTATCAAGGACGCACAAAGGCTAAACATGCTACACCGGGGAGTGGCCTGGGGTTGGCACTGGCAAAAAAAGTGGTGGAAGCACACGGAGGACGGATTTGGATCGAAAGCGAAGTCAAGAAGGGAACGACTGTACGGTTTATTCTGCGTCTCACGAAACCAGCGGAAACGGCATAAAGTTTGTTCTCCGAGGCGTTACCTCGGTGGTCTTGTCATGCCTATTCTTTCTCGCTGGATGCGCGGCATGGTCGCCGGCTCCGCAATTTTCACAGCCTTACTTTATGGCTGATGCAGCAGAGGTAAAATCCCTTCAATCATTAGCGAAAAAGCAGGAGGTGCTCGCCCAGAAATGCACCGAGCACAATTCTTGCGATCATATCTATTTTACACGCGCGCTGCTGGGGCTCTACGAAAGTCGAGACAGCGCCTCGAAGTTTTTCGAGAAAGTGATCGCCGTTGCACCCAAGAGCCAACTGGCCGTTTCCAGTAAGCTCTGGATAGATTTGCTGGAGCATCACGCTGCTCCCGTTGAACAATCCTGGTTCCAATCGGTCGTGGCAGCCCCGGCGATATCGGAAAGTCAGGCAATCCTGGCTCAGGCCTCAGATCGGCTGGTCCGGGACTTGCTTGATAGGGAGCTAATCATCCAGCAATTTCGGGCCATAAAGGAGGCCGACTCTCAAGCCTTGGAAAGCCTCCAGAGGGAATTAGCCGATCGTGATCGGAAGGTGGATTCAGGCAGCGGTAGCAGCGGTAAGAAGGGCCCGACCGATACGGGCACCGTTGCGTCCTTACAAAGGCAACTATCTGATCGAGATAGGAAAATAGAGGAATTGACGAGCCAATTGGAGGCATTGAAGCGCATCGACCAGGAAATGCGGGATAAGGTTCGTCCTATCCATCCCCCATCGTCGGTTGTACCGCCTTCGACTGGGCCGTAATCGACGACACTGCAGAAGGAGTTTCATGGAAAAAGAACATATTCTCGTAGTTGACGATGAAGAAGGATTATTACATCTCGTGAAGATGCGGTTAACCGCTATGGGTTTTGCCGTCACAGGTTGTACCACCGGGCATGAAGCCCTCGCCGTAGCCAAGAATAACCGGTTTGACCTCGCCATTACCGATCTCCGACTCGGGAGCGAAGACGGATTGAATGTGACGGAAGAACTTCTGCGGATTCACCCAGGCCTTCCGGTTATCATCCTGACGGCCCATGGCAGTATACCGAATGCCGTGGAAGCTATGCAGCGGGGCGCCTTTGGATATCTCACCAAGCCGTTCGACGACAAGGAACTCAAGGCCAAGATCGAAGAAGGACTTTCTCCTCAGCGGATGAGAGGCGAGATCCAACGGCTGAAGTCTCTCGTCAACGAACTGTACGGGATGGAGAACATCGTCGCGCGGAGTCCTGCGATGCAGCGCTTACTCCAGCAAGTCGTGCAGGTGGCAGACTCGGACGCGACCATTCTTCTCTTCGGAGAAACCGGGACTGGAAAAGAAGTGTTCGCGCGCGTCATCCATTCAAATAGCCGACGGAGTAAAGGGCCGTTTGTCGCCCTCAATTGCGCAGCCATTCCCGAAACACTCTTCGAGTCAGAGCTCTTCGGGCATGTGCGCGGGGCCTTTACCAGCGCCCATGGTGCGAAGCGAGGTCTGTTTCAAAGCGCCAACGGCGGGACACTCTTTCTCGACGAGATCGGCGAAATGCCTCTCTCAATGCAGGTCAAACTGTTGCGGGCCGTGCAGGAACGGGAAGTTCGCGAAGTCGGCTCTGAACTTTCAAGCAAGATCGATGTGCGGATTATCGCCGCAACCAACAAAGACCTCGGCGAAGCCGTCAAGAATGGGTCGTTCCGGAATGATCTGTACTACCGCATTTCTGTCGTTCCGCTATTTATCCCGCCGCTTCGTGACCGCCGAGACGATATTCCGTTGCTGGCGCAACAGTTTCTGACCTCAAGTGCAAAACGGGCGAATAAAGGATTGCGCGGCTTTACGCCGGCTGCTCTTAATCGGCTGGTCACACATCCCTGGCCCGGCAATGTCCGTGAGTTGGAAAATGTCGTTGAAAAGGCCGCCGTCATGACGCGCCAAGATATGATTACGCCGGATCTCTTACCCTCGATGGGCTCATCACCGGACTCGCCGCTCAAGCCGTTGACTGAAGCCAAGGAAGAGTTTGAGAAGACCTATCTCAAGAACGTACTGCAACTTACTGGCGGCAATATCTCACGTGCTGCCCAATTTGCCGGGCGCTATCGGGCAGACTTTTATAAAATGCTCAAGAAATATGGCTTGCACCCCTCAACCCTGAAGGCCAAAGCGGAGGCCGATCTTGAGGAGCTTGAAGAAGAAGCTAACCTCACGGAAGCTGAACGCTAGGCCAGCGTTTCGTTTTACAG
>CAZGYZ010000062.1:0-9068 GCA_964530675.1 uncultured Nitrospira sp.
GTTCTTCCATCGTCATCCCGGCATACTTCATGAACATCTGCGGGCCTTTGCGGCGTCGCCAGGTGAGATAGCTCAAGAAATGTGCTCGGCAGATACTGTGGGTGCCGGCTGGAGCATAGACTTTGGCTTGGCAACCGTGGATCATACATCTGAGGTCGTGCATCCCATCCTCCAATTATAAGCCATAGTATGCAGAACGGAAGGGCTGATTATCAACCTTGACGTGTTGCTCTCGTTCCGGTAAGTCCTTCGCCATGATGGGTCTGCTTCCTATTCTCCTCCTGCTCTTGGCCGGCCATGTTTCCCTTTCGAGCTGTACGTCAGCGTCACGAGAGGGGCTCCCTCCTGGGAGTCCTTTTGCTGAGAAGGCGGCTGTTTCGGCAAATCTGCTGCCTCAAGGGATTGCGGTGGGGGATGTGACGAGCCAGTCGGCACTGCTTTGGCTGCGGACCGATGGGCCGATGATGGTACAAATCGAGTGGGCGACGGTGGCAGCCTGGGACAGCCTATCGAAGCTTGGGATAGACGTCACTCCTGTGGCACGGACGCCGTTGTTCACGACCGGCCAGGAAACGGACTTTACCCTGGCGATTTCCCTTGAGGGGCTGACACCGGCCACACGATATCGATGGCATGTATTCGCCGGTACGAAGGGCCGTGAAAGCGCACCGACTGAGGCTGGAATGGCGGCGCAAGGGGAGTTCACGACGCTCCCCGGTGTGCAGAGTCATGTGCCTGTGACCTTTGCCTGGAGTGGCGATCTGGGCGGCCAGGGGCGTTGCAGGCGAGGCGCTGCCGGATACCCGATCTTCGATGTGATGCATGCCCAGCACCTCGATTTCTTTCTGTTTCTTGGCGACTCGATATACGGCGACGACCTCTGTCCGTCTCCTCCGAACGAGCCTGGCGCTGACTTTCGGGCGACGACCCTGCCCGAGTACCGCGCACGTCATCGCTACCAGCGAGGTGCAGAGGCTCTGCAG
Source organism: uncultured Nitrospira sp. (assembly GCA_964530675.1). Classification (GTDB taxonomy): domain Bacteria; phylum Nitrospirota; class Nitrospiria; order Nitrospirales; family Nitrospiraceae; genus Palsa-1315. The sequence goes on from CAZGYZ010000062.1 coordinate 984, forward strand.
CGGTTTCTCAGCAGCGTTCCGGTTTATGTGATTTGGGACGACCATGAAGTGCGGAACGATTTTGCAGGGCCCTTTGACAGCCAGATGCCGGCTGGGCGTCAGGCTTTGCGCGAGTATTGGCCCATCCGCCTGGAGCCTGACGATCCCCATCGGCTTTATCGAACAGTGCGTGCCGGAGCAGATCTCGAGCTGTTTATCCTCGATACGCGACAGTATCGGAGCTTGAATATCGATCAAGATGGTCCGGCAAAGACGATGTTGGGAGAGCGGCAGCTTCAATGGTTGTTGAGCGGGCTTACAGAGTCGACTGCGACGTGGAAAGTGATTGTGACCACGGTGCCGCTCTCCATTCCGAAGGGAGGAAACGCCGACGGCTCCGGGAACGATGGCTGGGCCGGGGGGCCTGGCATCCCAGGGTTTGAACGGGAGCGTCAGGTGATTGTGGACCACATTCTCGGCCAAAAAGTGAAGAACGTGGTGTTCCTGGCAGGCGATGTCCACTATGTGCAAGCGAATGAATACGATCCGAACGGTGACGGGATTCCTGATTTTCATGAGTTTGTGGCTGGTCCGTTGTCCGCCGCGCCTGGCCGACTGGCGCCGGCCAATGTGGAATTGCGACCGACCAGGTTGATGAATGAAGGCGGGTATATGAATTTTGGCCTGGTGCAAGCCACGAAGGCCTCCTTTGGTGTGAGAGTCCTCGACGAGACCGGCGCCACGCGGTTTTCCCATCGTCTAGCTGCCAAGTAACTGGGTGTATCTGCGAAAGTCCCCTTGAAATCTGGATGGGTGGCCAGTTACGGTACAGAATCGTTGTGCGTGTGTGCGAGACTTAGATGCTGTTGCAGCTGATTTCCATATTGGGCGCGCTGATGGTGTTATCTGCCTATGGCCTGATTCAGGGTGGGGTCTGGAATGAACTGAATGCGGGATACCTTGCGTTGAACATCGTTGGGTCGTTGCTGTTGGGAATCGTCGCGATTGCGGATCAGCGGGTTGGATTCATTTTCTTGGAGTTTGCGTGGGCCGGCCTGGGATTAGTCGGCGTCGCCAGGGCAATGAAGGCCCGGCGAACCACAACTTAACTGTGCTCGGATGAAAGGACTACACAGATGGCAGGGTTGATGTCAGCGGATGAGATTTTTGAACAGGCTCAAAATGCCGCTGCTGCGGCGACGGGGCTCGATGAAAAGGCCATGCAGATCGATTACCCGGCACTAAAAGAAAAATTCCGTGCAGCCTTGGGGGATCGCAAAGTCGCGCGTTGCCATATCAACAAGTTTTTGCCGGAGGGCTACGAAGATCAGGGGCGCTTCAATCTCGTGCTGCTCACTGCCGGCAATGTGCTGTTCGACATAGTCATCGGCGACTCGTATTTTCGCTATGACGTGGTGTCAGTCGGCCAGTTGGACAAGGTTCAGGTGATTGATGCGATGTGGGACAATAAAGAGAAGCGCCGTGAGGAACCGTTTCTGAGTCTTCGCCTGATGCACGGCGAGGAGGCACATCTCCTGCTAGCGCTGGACGATGAAGAACGGGCAAGTCTGCTGAAGTTTGCGTCGGCGGTTATGGCAGCGCGAAATCCAGAAAAGTAGTTGTTTCGGAAGCGGCGCGCCTCCAAACCCTACGTGCTCAGGGCTCCAGCAAAGGTACCAGCGCAGCGTGGCCTTTTTCGCGTGCACGATCGACCGGTCGTAGGCCTTTGGCATCCTTCGCCGTCTTGTCTGCTCCCTTCATCAACAGCATGACCGCGATCTCCTGGTGTCCTTGTTGTGAGGCGACATGGAGAGCCGTCCATCCGTTCGTCGTCACCGCGGTCACCTCAGCCCCTTTGTCCAATAGCAGTGCCACGATCTCCCGATGCCCCTTGCCCGCTGCGACGAAGAGTGGGGTCGCATTGTTGCCCAACCGTACTTGCTTGATGTCCGCGCCACGATCCAATAGCAGGGCGACCACGTCACGATGCCCTTCTTGGGCCGCGATAAAGAGAGGGGGGTCGCCGCTCTCCGTTCTCACCTGTTTCACATCCGCGCCCTTATCCAACAGCAGTTCCACTACGGCTCGATGGCCCATCTCGACGGCGATGTGAAGCGGGGTCGCTCCGTCCGTCGTCACCTGTTTCACATCTGCGCCTTTGTCCAGTAGCAGGGCCACAGCGTCTTGATGCCCTTTTTCAGCTGCCCTGTAGAGCGGAGTGATTCCGTCTTTGTCCGCCGCGTTGACGTCGGCCCCTTTTTCGATGGCTCTGGTGGCCTCGCCGAGATCCCCTTTGTGAGCTGCCGTAATCAGGGCCTCATCCACCGGTAACATGGCCAGGATCATCGGCATCAGTCCGAACACGGCTATAAGAACTATCCAGCGTTGTTTCATCTGTCGGCTAGCTCTTTACGTAAAAGGGCAAGGTGTGGACGGTGGCAGGATGTTTGCGACCGTCGAATTCCACGGTCAGCTCAGTGCCTGCCTTGCTGAAATCCCGCAGCGGAAATCCTAAGGCGATCACTTGATTGAGCTGCGGCGAATGGGTAGCACTGCTGACCCATCCGACTTCACGATCGCCCGCAAAGAGTATGGCTCCCTTCGAGGGCACCGTGGCATCCTTCATGACCAGTCCTACCAGATGACGCCGTACGTTGCCGTACGTATCCATTCTCGCCACGACTTCTTGCCCAGGATAGCAGCCCTTATTCAAGCTAAACGCTTTCCCTTCCAAATTCGCCTCCGGTGGGACGATCTCTTCATTGAGATCCGGCCCGGCCTTTGGCAGCCCTGCTTCGATGCGGAGAGCCTCACGAGCGTGACCACCGACTGCCTTGATGCCGTACGTCGCACCGGCCTCCATGAGCCGTTCCCAGGCTGTATGGAGGGCATCGGCGGGCAGTAGTACTTCGAGGTCTATCTCTCCGGTTTCTTCTGTGCGCAAAACGAAAGCAATCTGGCCGCCGATCTTGGCTGCGATGGCGCTTACTGGCTTGAGATCGCTCATCTCGACGCCGAAGGCGGCGCTGACGGTCGTGCAGGCCTTGGGTCCACTGACAAGCAAGAGCCCCCAGGATTCTGCACAGTTCTCCATCTTCGCTTTGATGCCGTAGAGTAGAAACTTTCGGAGGGCTTGGAAGGTGGCATCGCCGACCTCGCCGACATCTTCTATCCACAGACTGTCGGAGAGGGTATAGACCCGAAAGTAGCCAAGCATCTTGCCCTTGTGGGTGAGAAAGCTCGAATAGCGGCCCTCGCCTGGCTGGAGTGGGAGAATATCGTTGCTGATGAGGCCCTGCAGCCATTTCACACGATCGTCGCCGGTGACGCGGATCTTGCCCCGATGCGAAAGGTCGGAGAGTCCGACTGCCTGGCGTACTGCCTGATACTCATCGAGCCACTCTCCATAGTGAGCGGGCATGTCCCATCCGGCAACCTCTTCGAAGGTCGCACCAAGCTTGGCGTGGTGGTCGTGGATGGGTGAGTGTTTCATTGTTAGTCCGTGAGGGGTGAAGGGTGAGGGGTGAGGCGAAAGGCGATGTCTCGTTCCATACTCCTCACCCCTGACCTCTTACGCCTACCGCGAGAATTTCCTCTACTAGGTCTTTTAGCCGTGAGGAGAATTCATTCCGCGAGACGATCTTGGTCACTCCCAGCGCTCTGGCCCGGTTAAATGTATCGACTTCTTCGTGATTGGCGAAGGCGAGGATGGGAAGGGCCTTCATGCCCGTATCGGCCTTGAGTGTTTCCAGGGCTTGAAAGGCATCCAGTCTCTCGTCATTCATGTTCAAAATGAATGCGGACGGGGTCGTGGCCAAGGCTTTTTCTGCAATGTCCTGCTGCGTCCGAGCCCGTTCAATCTTGTAGCCCTTCGCCATCAGGGCGTCGCGGACTTTCGTATAGAAAAAGATGTCGGTGACAGCCACTAAAATGGTCTTTTGGTCTGTCTGGTCTATCCGGTCTGTCTGGTGAGAATTCGTCGTCATAGGTGAGTCTGCTTTCGCATCAGAGAATAGGGTGTTCTTCTTTACCGAACGAGACAGACGAGATAGACCATACAGACCAGATAGACCCGTCAGTTCAACGAACTGATCAGCCGTCCCAGTGCTTTTTTGGCCAAGGCGTAATTGGGATTGAGGGCCAGAGCTTTCTTATAGGAATCGATGGCTTCGGTCCATTGGCCCTTGCGCTCGTAGACCCGGCCCAGGTTGAGATGAGGGAAGGCCGGGCTCTCATAACGTCTCGCCTGCAGGGCTTTCTGAAACCAGACAATCGCTTCGTCGAGTTCGTCCTTTTCGATCAGATAGGCCCCGATGTCATTATAGGGGTTGCCGAAGTCGGGATCCTGCGCGATGGCCTTGTGACATTCCTCGATCGCATCGTCGAGCCGCCCCATGAAACTATAGGTCCACCCAAGGAAGGTGTAGGCCTCGGCTGTCGGATGAGTCTCAATCGACTTCTTGTAGAGCGTCACGGCTTCTTCCAGTTCGCCCTTCATCTGGCGTTCATAGGCCTGTTGGAAGAGTTGCCAAGCCTCGCGCTTGTCTTCTTCGTGGCCTTCGCCTTGGATTAGGAAATCCTGAACATCCATGACAGTCCCGGATGGTCAATGGCTGATGGTCGATGGTTCATGGATTGAAGGAAGACCTCTTCGCCATTAGCCATCAACCATTTACCATCACCCATTCCCTCATTCCTGTTTAAGTTTCTTCTTGATCAATTCTGCCCCGTAGCGTCCTGAGAGCAACATGGATCCGAATGCCGGTCCCATGCGCGGGGTGCCGTAGACAGCCGCTACGGCTAATCCAATCACGAAACAGTTGGGATAGACCTCGCCAGTCCGGTCCATTACCTCTTCTTCGGAGCGAGAAACCCACATGGCGCCGTTACCTGGTATGGCCTTGTAGAGATTGCGTTTATGCAAGAGCTCTACGACGACGGCATCGTGGCCCGTTGCATCCACGACGATCTTGCTTTCGAGCGCGATGGGGTCCACGTGGAGGATGTCATGGCCGGCCATTTCAGCTGTCGTATTATTGACGACCACGCCTTCGAGGATGCCGTCGCGGCGTAAAACAAGATCGACGACTCTCGTCAGATTCATGATCTTCGCGCCGCCTCTATACGCAGCAGCAATCAGTGCGCCGGTGGCGTGAGGGGGATCGACCATGTACATGCCCTCGCATTCCGTGATCTTCTTGCAGGGTACGCCGATCTCTTCGAGGATCTCATTGGCCGGTTCGCAGATCGTGGCTTTGTTCATCAGGTAGCCACCCGTCCAAAATCCGCCGCCAAGGGCAAGGCTCTGTTCAACGATGACCGTCCGGAATCCCATCGCTGCCAGATCATGGGCGCAGATCAAGCCGGAAGGACCGGCGCCGACAATGATCACATCGCTCTCGATAATCTGATCGAATTCTTTGTAGTATTCCCGCGCGATTTGACGAGTAATATCTCTTTCTCTTAGCGGGGCCGGCTTTGGCTTTCCCATACTATATTCTCCCTCAACGGCTGCTGAAAATGGTTTCCGGCTTCGTTCTCGTCTCCACCAAATCCTCAACGTACCCCAGAGGGTACGCCTCCGGTTTGGTCTCGCCTGCGGCCTTGCCGGAGAACCATTTTGAGCAGCCTTACCGATAAATCTCGGCGCCTGTTTTTTTGAACTCTTCTGCCTTTTCCTTCATGCCGATTTGAATCGCTTGCTGTTCGTCCACCTGTAATTGTGCTGCATAGTCACGGACATCCTGCGTGATCTTCATCGAGCAGAAGTGAGGGCCGCACATGGAGCAGAAATGCGAGACTTTTGCGGCATTGTCCGGCAAGGTCTCGTCGTGGAAAAGTTTTGCCGTGTCCGGATCGAGCGACAGATTGAACTGGTCTTCCCAGCGAAACTCGAAGCGAGCTTTGGACAAGGCGTTGTCCCGAATCTGCGCGCCCGGATGTCCCTTGGCGAGGTCTGCCGCGTGGGCGGCGATTTTGTAGGTAATGACTCCGGTTTTCACATCTTCGCGGTCTGGGAGGCCCAGGTGTTCTTTGGGTGTCACATAGCAGAGCATCGCACAGCCGAACCACCCGATCATCGCTGCGCCGATGCCGGAGGTGATGTGATCGTAACCCGGCGCAATGTCGGTCGTGAGCGGCCCCAGCGTATAGAAAGGCGCTTCCTGGCAGGCCTTCAGCTGTTTTTCCATGTTGACTTGGATCATGTGCATGGGCACGTGGCCCGGCCCTTCGATCATAACCTGGACGTCGTGGCGCCAGGCAGTCTTGGTCAGTTCACCCAACGTGTCCAGCTCTGCAAATTGCGCTTCGTCGTTGGCATCGGCAATGGAGCCCGGGCGCAACCCGTCTCCCAAACTGAATGACACGTCGTAGGCCTTCATGATCTCGCAGATCTCTTCGAAGTGTGTGTAGGTGAAGTTTTCTTGATGATGAGCCAGGCACCACTTCGCATGGATCGCCCCGCCACGCGACACGATACCGGTCATACGTTTAGCCGTCATCGGCACGTAGGCCAAGCGCACACCGGCGTGAATGGTGAAGTAGTCGACTCCTTGCTCCGCCTGTTCGATCAATGTGTCGCGATAGATTTCCCAAGTCAGGTCTTCGGCCTTGCCCCCGACTTTTTCGAGCGCCTGATAGATCGGCACGGTGCCGATCGGCACTGGTGAATTACGGATGATCCATTCGCGGGTTTCGTGGATGTTCTTACCGGTGGAGAGGTCCATGACGGTGTCGGCGCCCCATCGAATGGACCAGATCATCTTCTCGACTTCTTCTTCGATGGAGGAGGCGACCGCGGAATTGCCGATGTTGGAGTTGATCTTCACTAGGAAATTTCGGCCGATGATCATCGGCTCGCTTTCCGGATGGTTGATGTTGGCCGGGATGATCGCGCGGCCACGGGCGACTTCATCGCGGACGAATTCCGGTGTGATGACGGAGGGAATGCTGGCGCCCCACGATTGGCCTGGATGCTGGGTGACCCCGCCGCCATGCCCATTCCGCGAGGCCAGTTCGCGCGCTACTTCGCGGGATTGATTTTCCCGGATCGCAATGAACTCCATTTCCGGGGTGACGATCCCTCGTCTGGCGTAATGGATCTGGGTTACGTTCATGCCTGACTTGGCTTTCAAGGGCTTACGAATATGCTGGAACCGGAGTTCGTCCAGCTTGGGATCGGCTGCGCGCAAGCGGCCATACTGGGAGGAAATATCTGAAAGCTCGATGACATCGTTCCTGCCGATCACCCAGTCTCGGCGGTAAGGTGCCAATCCAGTCTTCGCGTCGATTGTGACGTTCGGGTCTGTGTAGGGGCCGGAGGTATCATAAAACGTGATCGGTTCATTGACGGTGGGCGTGCCCCCATTCATCGACTTAGTAGCGGTCAGACTGATTTCTCTCATTGGAACCTGAACGCCGGCCTGAGTTCCCTGCACGTACACCTTGCGAGAGGCAGGGAACGGCGTGGTCGTCAAGGCCGATCCGGCAGTCTTGTGTCCGTTACCACTTGCTGCTCCATTGCTGATCGTATGGTCGCTCATGGGGAGACCCTTTCTCCAAAACGTGAACTGTGCTCAGCTGTCAAAAATAAAAAAACCGCACCACTAGCAGGGGGTGCGGCAGAGAGACCAACGGTGTCCGGTTGTTCTCGCTTCCCTACGCTGGTATTACCCAGGTCAGGTTCTGAGGGTCATCCGTTTGGGCGGACTCTCAGCCGTGTGGCTCCCCTAGCTTCGACGGAGAATCGTATCGCCAGCCTCCTTGTATTGTCAACGGGGTATTAGGCCTATCTGAAGGTTAAGGCTTAGGTCAGGCTGAGAACAAAAGCGTCTGATCTTCGCTCAACCTTGGCCTCGACCTCAGCCTGCTTCATTGATTGTCAGGAAACCCTCACGTAGAATGTTGTCTTACGCTATTTCGCCAAGGAAACTATGCAAACCGTCTCGACACTTCCGAAGCTGATCACGGATTGCCAGCAACTGCCTGCGGAGGAGTTATTTCGCCGGACAGTTGAGGCGAAACGTGTGCTGGGTGATCGGGTTATGATTCTAGGCCATAATTATCAACGGGATGAAGTCATCGAACATGCGGACTTTCGCGGGG
>CAZGYZ010000063.1:0-9019 GCA_964530675.1 uncultured Nitrospira sp.
CTCCACTGTGCAGCCATAGACCCGCCAAGCCAGACAACGTAGAATGAACTGGTTTCGCCAATGTGGGAGAAGCAGGATGGAAGAAGCTCGCTCCGTCGAAATTATGGAAATTTTAGTCTGCACGGGCGGCGTTCTGTATGGCGCAGTGTTGGCTTACGGACTCAGACAGGAGTGGCGATGGATGACCGATCCACCAGAATGGACATCGGTGATCTATTTCCCCACGGTAGTGAAGATGATTTGGGGTCCCACACATGTTCGGAGCTTTGCCTATCTGACGGCCTACGGCTCCTTCGCAATGAGTCTCTTTTGTCTTGTGCAAGCATTGGTTGCTTCGTTTTAGCCCCCAACACAAACCGCCTTCGTAAACCAGCTCCCTGCCAAACGCTGTGGACTGGTTCATCTGGTCCGTTGGTCTGTTTCGTTTGTTTGGTTTATCTGGTTTATTTGGTTAGACGAACGAGTGAGACAAGATAGACCGCGCACCAGAGAAACCGTCTTGAGCATTTCGTCCAGGATGCCCTCGTTGCATTGTTCAGAAACCCGAATTTTTCTTGGCTATTGTCATCACCTGCTATACTTTCCCTCAGACTGCCGTAATACCTTCGATGCTGTAAGAGATGTTTATGGAAACCGGTTCCAGTTTCGTCCTGCCAGATTTCCTCCCCTACTTGCTGGCAATTTTCGGATTGCTTGTCCTGTGGCAGTACTATCAAATCCAAACGATGAAGGGACGAATTCTAGCCATCGATATTTTCGACCGATCAGGCACCCGTATGTATCTCTATGCCGTGGCCGACGATCGAGAGGCCTGCGAGGTCTGCCGCTCAGCCCATGGAACGGTGTGTCCTCCGAGTGAGGTCATGAAGAGCCAGTTTTCACCGATCAAGGGAACATGTAAGACCCCTGCACGCTGTATCGGCTTTCTTGTCGGCTTATACGGCGCGTGGCCCGAAGCGAACCGGATCGTCGAGCAGTTACAATTGTCCCGCAAGCGTGAACCGATACAGTTGAGTCAGGATGAATTGGGGGAGATGGTCCTTGGTCCTTGGGAGCGGAGCATCAGCGCCAACACCGACCGGTTGGGTATCTATGTGCTGGAGGCAGTCTTGGGAGATTGTTCAAATCAAAATATCGCAATGGACAAATACCGCCATACGCTTGAGCATGCTAAGGAGATTCGGCATATGCCACTGATCGTACCAACGTATTTTCGCCTCGTGGAACTCTTGACCACGCAGGAACGCACTATAGAAGCGCTCCAGCTCATCGAGCAGTTTGAGAAACATTACAAGGGAGGGAAGTCGGGGCCCTTTGCGCCGACCGAGAAGCAGTTCGCTCTCATGAAGATCAAGAAGTCGCATCTAAAAAATGCTGCACGAACGCCCGCGCCCGTTCCAACAACTTGAAATACTTCGAAAGCCAAACCGAGGGCATTCTGAATTTCAGAAAGAAAACCAGACCCGTACTCTGAGTTTTGGCGCATGGCGACCCGGCGTTCTTTATCCGTCCACCTCTCACCCTTTACCCCGTACCCCTCATTACCCCCACACTCACGCCTCACTACTGCGGCGCATGGCGGAGAGTGTGTTCATCTGGTTGCCTGTCATCTGCTTGGTTCAATGACAGGACGATGCATCGCTGCGACTGCTTGACTGAGCGGTCTCTAGGCGCGTAGCATCACAGTCAGACGTTTCAGCCACGCCGACTGTCTCATCTCTCGCGCTTCTTGCCCTTCCCAACGCGACCGATTCCCCAGTCTCCGCCGCTCCAACGCCGGTAGCACACTCGGCATATTTACCCGGACGGTCACATCGCGGCAAGGAGGGATCCACATGTCAACGCAGAGGCCCATTACCGACCGCATCCTGGAACTACTCCAGGGCTCCAAAAGTTGTGAGTTCGACGCCTTAGTGGCAAGCTCTCCGGAGTTCAACTCCAGTGATATCTACCAGGAGATCTCTCGCTTAAGCCGGGCAGGGAAGGTCGTCATCACGAGGGGGGTGGGAACCTTCACTATCAGACAAACTGCGGTTGTCAGGTAAGCGCCTGGCAGGGATTTGGTCTGTCCGGTCTTTCTGGCTCCTCTAGTCTGTCTGATTTATTTAATTCGAGAGACAAGACAGAAAGAGAAAAATGGATTTGAAAATCTTTTCTTGACAGAATCCCGACGGTTTCGATACAAGATCCGCCATGCTACGCCGCTCGCGTCATGAGAAAAACTTCACGCCGCTCTGTTTGCCCCCCATCGATGCCCAGACAGGGTTTCAACATTACGTAAAGCGACTGGTACAGCAACCGACGGAGATTGTGTCGTGAGTGAGGGGCGGCCGATCTTCATCCGATTCATCAACACCCTTGTACTATCGATTGTCTGTCTCACCACACCTGCGTGGGCGGACTTCAAAGCAGGCGAGAAGGCCTATCAGCACGGCGACTACGCCACGGCTTTGCGTGAATGGCAACCGCTGGCGAAGCAAGGACAGGCCGCCGCCCAATACCATCTCGGCCTGCTCTATGCTAATGGCCAGGGCGTTCCAAAGGACGACGCACAAGCGCGGCAGTGGTACGAGAAAGCCGCCGTCCAAGAACATGCGGAGGCCCAGGCTAACCTGGGGAGCTTGTATGACTATGCACGGGGTGGTCCGCAAGATTTCAAGATGGCAGTGCGGTGGTATCGCCGATCGGCAGAGCAAGGAAACGATTTAGCACAAAGAAGACTTGGCCTCCTGTATGAGCGTGGGGACGGCGTGCAGAAGGACTATGTCCAAGCTTACATGTGGTACAAGCTAGGAGCAGCGAATGGAGGAAACTCAGGGGCCATTATGCGGGATGAGCTTGCCGCACGGATGACCTCCGACCAGCTTGCCGAGGCAAAGAAACTGGCGCGTGAGTGGAAGCCAAAACCCAAATGAAGCTCCCCGCAGCAAGCTACGGGGTATTCGGCGAAGGAGAATAAACATCGACTTCCTGAATACTTCCCCTACGCTCCGCCTTGCAGTTTCCTCAGGCCACTCCTAGAATAGACCCGCATGCCCTTCTCGACTCGATCTTTCAGACACATCCCCATGCACTGCTTCGTCTCATGCAATGCTGCCCCATCCCAGTGCCAAGGCGCCCTGTGGAGTCACTCCATGTCGCTTCAAATCCCCCTCGCCCTCGTGCTGTCGATTGTCTGTTTCGTCGTACCTGCGTGGGCAGACTTCAAAACAGCAATGGAGGCCTATAATCGTGGCGACTTCGCAAAAGCCTTGCGAGAGTGGCGACCGCTCGCCGAGCAGGGAGACGCCAGCGCACAGTTCTACCTCGGTTTATCCTATGAAAATGGAGACGGAGTCCCGCGGGACTATGCGATAGCACGTCAATGGTACGAAAAATCCGCCGCTCAGGGCGACGCGAAGGCGCAGCTCTATCTCGGCCTGCAGTCCGCATTTGGCCAAGGTGGCCCCGTAGACTTAGTTCAGGCACACATGTGGTATAACCTGGCGGCTGAAAACGGACATCTAGGCGCGGCTGTCTACCGTAATGATCTTGCCAAACAGATGACGCCGGCCCAGATTGCCGAGGCGCAGAAACGAGCGCGGGAGCGGAAGCCAAAGATACCCTAATTCTCTAGCGTCTCTCACCCACGCCTTCCAAGATCGATCGAGAACCTGCTATATTCGCCCCCTCACACTCTTCGAGGTACCCCATGGACATGTTAATGATCGTGTTTCGCACCGCACTGAAAGAACGCGTCCATGAGTTATTGCGAGCGTCCGGGGTCATCGCCTACACCGAATTTCCCGAAATAGCCGGGATGGGACAATCAGGAACGACGGAAGGGTCATCCTTCTATGCAGGGGGGAACAGTGTAATCCTGGTCTCGCTCGAACCAGCTCAACGCGACAAGGTCGCCGAAGCGGTCAAGTCTTGGTGTGCAGAGGCACAGCACTCAGGATGGGTCAAACCAGCCATCAGGATATTCTCCTGGCCCTGCACACAGCTCATTTAGCTTCTCTCAAAAACCCGTAAAAGGTAAGACGTGAAAGGTGAAACGTAGGACTGCTGCGGGCTCTTCCTCCGAAACATTTCACGGATCGTTGGACAGTCTTTTAGAGCATCTAGCTGAAACTTATTGTAGAATCTCTCAGTAGTACGACGCCTTCTTTCCCGAGACTCGCATGGCACGGGACACCCAAGCGAAGCTGCAACAGACCTATCGAGAGCGCGCGCTCAAGATGTTTCCATGGATCTGTGGACACTGCGGGCGCGAATTTGACGGCAAGAAACTGAACCAGCTCACCGTCCATCACAAAGACCACAACCACGATAACAACCCGCCAGACGGGAGCAACTGGGAGTTGCTCTGTCTCTACTGCCACGATAATGAGCACCAGCGGAATCAGGTGGCTGGGACGTCAGATGAAGCAACATCGGGCCGGGAGCAAGACCAACCTTCGACCTTCACACCCTTCTCTCAGCTCCAGGACTTGCTCAAGCGCAAGACATAACCGACCGTCTAGTCTTTCTGGTTACGGAAGTCTGTCTGGTCTGTCTAGTTTTACCAGAAAGACCGGAGAGACCAGATAGACCAACCAGTCTCCTCATCCATCCTTGTGCCGTCGCTATAGACCAATAGCCCTTCTTTCATGCAATATGCCTGTAGATACACCATTATCTTACTCTTCGGCCATTACCCCTATGCCATTCGCCATACGCTCATGAGTTCCGCCCATCCCCGTGATCCCCTGCACGGGATCACGCTGGAAACCATCATCAAAGAACTGGTCGAGCGATATGGTTGGGCAGAGATGGGACGCCGGGTCCCCATCCGCTGTTTCCTCCATGATCCGAGCGTGAAATCCAGCCTCACGTTTCTCCGGAAAACACCCTGGGCGCGGGAACGGGTCGAAGGGTGGTACATCGCCTATAAAGACGTGTAAGTGACCGCTGCAGGCTTTGTCCACCAGAATCTTTCCGAATCAGGGAACTATAACTCCATGGCTTCAAACGCCACCATATACAAAGTGACCCTGCAGGTCTCCGACATGGACCGCCACTACTATGAGGAGCACACCCTTACTTTGGCGCGTCATCCGTCTGAAACCGACGAGCGTATGATGGTGCGGTTGCTGGCCTTTGCGCTGCACGCCCATGATGCCCTGTCGTTTGGCCGTGGGCTCAGCACCGAAGAGGAGCCTGCTCTCTGGCGCAAGGATTTGACAGGGGCCATCGACCTCTGGATTGAGGTGGGCCAGCCAGAGGAGAAAACCGTTCGCCGCGCCAGCGGGCGCGCAAAACAGGTCTACCTCTATACCTACGGAGGACGTGGCGCCGACCAATGGTGGGAGAAAAACCTGGTCGCACTCGATCGGTTGAATAATCTGACCGTGATGAATCTGCCCCTGGATGGGAGCCGCGCCTTGACCGCACTCGCGCAACCCAGCATGCAGTTGCAATGCACCATTCAAGAAGGGCAGATTTGGATGGCGGACGGAGAGAATACCGCGCATATCGAATTGACAATTTTGAAAAACACTTCAACCCAGTTTAGACCGTAACGCGAGGGCACCCTGCCAGACCCGCAATAAGAAGAGGCAGCGATGAAAGAGAGAAAACGTATTTCCACGGAAGGTGAACCGATCGCCTGGGCCAGCCCATTCGCCGATCTGAAACATGTAGGTCTCCCACTGGCACCAGAGGTACAGCTTGAAGGCACCCCACGCAACACAGCGCCCCTCGCACTAAAGAAGAACCGTGGGCGAGTGGATATCATTCGCCAGACCGCACATCGTGGCGGCAAGACCGTAACGGTTGTCACGGGTTTTACCGGCATCGGCCTGGCCGAAAAAGAGACCCTCGCCAAGGAGATGCAGAAAGCCTGTGGCGCCGGAGGCACGGTAAAGGAAGGACGGATCGAAATTCAGGGCGACCAACGCGAAGTAGTCGCCCGTATCCTGACCAATGCTGGTTTTCGACCGGTGTTTGCCGGAGGGTGAGGAAGGGGGCGGGAAGCGAGAAGGTTCGAGGTCCGAAGTTCGAGGTTTTCGGAACTTGGAACCCAGAACTTTGAACCTGGGTCGCGCCTTTCTCCCACGTCTCACGCTTCCGTAGGTTGACTTCCTCCTCTGCTCACGGTACAGGTGCACCATTATTCGGACAGAGCGTCCTCACGCTTCGTCCATCACTGAAAGGCCGCCATCATGAAGAACGTGGAGATGACCGTCGAAGGAACAATGTTAACCATCAAAGTAGATCTGTCCAAAGAGTTCGGACCCTCGGCATCAGGGAAAACGATCATTATTGCCTCAACGGAGGGAAATGTGACTATTCCAAACCGCGAGGAGAAGGTCGGATTGAACGTGTATCGGAAGAAGTGACCAAGACGTCGACTCGACAACTCTGTCTCACATCCTGACTTACAAAGGCAAAACGCGTATACTGCCTCTACTTACCGACGTGAGCACGCAGGAGAAATCTGTCATGGTGACTCATTGAATAAGAGATTGAAGGAAAGATTCACAAGAAGCACATGAGTAATATAGCGAAGTTCGATGCAATCCGCCTCTACCTACGTCAGCAGTTTCCCAAACACCACATCGCCGATTTCCCGGAAGGAACCAGCCGCGCACAGGTCTTCCGTGTCGATGGGCCGCATGGTCACCCTCTCCACTACGTTGTCATCGGGTTCGACTTTCTCCTTGAGCAGACCACCGAAGGCCTCCCTCAGATTCTCCTATCGTCCGAGTTGGGGAATAAACTGAAGGAGGCTGGAGCCTCACCTGTCATGGTCTCAAAGACCGGGTTCAGTACCAAAGGCACCACTGCCACGGCATGATCATCGCCGCAGATTGAACGAAATTCACACCAGACGGCACGACTCTTACGGAGCCAGCGCGTAACCAGACGAATGGACAGGGTAGATAAAGGCCCCAGAGCGCAGCCACCAACGTACGCGGCTTGCTGCTGACGCACGTCGATGGGCGCAGTGGGTGTCGCTTCAGTCAGCACGATAGAAGAACGGACTGTATTAGCCCCTCTTCTTGGCAATCTTATCGGCGCGCTTTTCCTTCAACGACTTGGCTGGCTGCTTCTTGGTCATCTTCTTCTGTGTCATGCCCTTGGCCATTGAGTATCTCCTCTGTTGTGTGGATGAGTAATGTTGCACCGCGACGCAATTGCCGCCCCCACTTCATACCCCAATTACAGAAAAAATGGAATGGGCATGTGATATTCTCTCGTCAATTGACTTTACCGCCGACCCGCTGTACAGCTTGCAGCGGTCGAACGACCTGTCTGTCCGTCCGTCTGACCCAACACTGTGGAGGTGCGCTGATGGGGAATCAGAAAGGAAATAAGGAGCGAGAGGGATTCGCCGATGCGATCAACCGTGCGGCATTCGGCAACGAACGTGTGCTATTGCGCCGGCGGGGCCGGGCAGTCGCCGCGGTGATACCCATCGATGACCTGCGACTCCTGGAAGCCCTGGAAGATCGCGTCGATCTCGTCGATGCCCGCACAGCCTTGGCCCAGGCCAACAAGAAAGGCGCTCAATCATTCGATGCCATTTTGAAAGATTTGGGGCTCTAATTGCGCCAGACAATCTCAACAATTTTCCTGGCCCCTTCTGCCGAGCAGCAACTCTATGGATTGGTAAAACCGCTTCGAAAGATATTCGCAAAACGCCTCCTTGCACTCCGCGCCAGCCCTCGCCCCCCTGGCGCCACGAAGCTTGAGGGCCTAGACCATCTCTATCGAATTCGCGAGGGTGACTATCGGATTCTCTACGTGATTCGAGAAAAAGATCTCATCGTGCTTGTCATCAAGAACGGCTCTCGCACGGATCGTCCTACCAGGTCCTAACTCGAAATACTGTTCAGAATCTCCTGATAATAGGACTCCAGCATAGCCATGCGGGCTGGCTCAACAAGCACCAACTGTCGTTGATCCAAGGTATTGGCGAAATAGAGATAGACCCCCTCCTCTGCTTGGCCGAGTTCGACATGCAGCTGACGGCCATCCGGCTCCTGCTTCGTGGTCTCTTTAAGGAAATGCTTATCGCGAAGCTGCTCCCAGACGTGCTGTGCGGAAGGCCAGTGGTTTTCATAGAGCGGCTCGTCAGGATCGGTTAAACCCGACTTTAGCTTCGTTCGATCAAAGGGAGGGCCTTCGTCCGGCTCCGGCGAATCATCCCAGTAAATCAGCCGCGACGCTCCCCTTCCCAACACATAGAACGGTCCATCGTCGGCAATTTCTTCAACAAGTCGGTATCGAATCAATTCCGGCTGCTCGATGAGTCCAAGACCCCGTGCCGCCAAAGCCCGCTGCAACGGAACTCGTCTTGCCAGCTGTCGAGTCTTCTCAAACACGATCATGCGCCCCTGTGCAGAAAGCAGAGCATTCAGGCGATCAAGCCTGGCACCGATCCCCGTTCGCCGCTCGAAGTCCGCTTGCGGCTCACTCTCGCCGGCACGCTCAAAGGTGTTCCAACTACGACTGGGAACGCCTGGATCCTGTTCAGCTTGTACGAGGACATGCGTGGCTAGGACCAGATCAGAGAAATGCGTGGGAGGCATGTGTTCGAGGTCGAGACATTCAAACTGCACGTTGGTCAAACCAAGCGCCTGCGCTTGTTCGGTCGCTCGCGCAATCGAGGCAGAGGAGCGATCGATCCCCACGAACCTTCTGTCTGGATGCTGCTTTGCATAGAATGTCGTGAGGATGCCGGCCCCGCAGCCTACGTCTAATATGGATTGTATCGGATGAGCTTTACCGATGCGATCTGTCACTCGCGGACCGATGGCCAGATAATAGTCGTACTGTTGGCTATGAAGAACCGGCAGGATATTCGAACCGGCGGTGGCATCGTAAAATGAGACCTCATCGGCAGAGGATCCGCGATGTTTTTGCTCCACTTCCCGAAGCAATGCTGCAACCTCAGCCGGTGCGAGGGTTTCCCTCTGCCACTGGAAATAGGCCTCGTCAGACGTGAATCGCTTGAGGCCCCACCAAGCCAGATGTAAATGGAGCGATTGCA
>CAZGYZ010000064.1:0-9018 GCA_964530675.1 uncultured Nitrospira sp.
ATGTCATGGGCGGTGACCATGGACCGGCCCCGGCCATTGAGGGGGCTCTCCAGGCCGCCCAGGAATGCGATGTCGAAGTGCTGTTGGTCGGTGACGAGGCTATCATCACCGCCGAATGTCGCCGTCTCGGTTGTACGGACCCCCGCCTCTCTATCCGGCATGCCTCCCAAGTCGTTGAGATGCACGAGTCGCCTGCTTCTGTCGCCCGCAAGAAACGGAATTCCTCCATCTGGGTAGCCACTGAGCTGGTCAAGAGCGGTGAGGCGAGCGCTGTGGTCAGTCCCGGGAACACCGGCGCCAGTATGGTGGCGTCGTTCTTTGTGCTTGGGCTGACCAAGGGTGTCGAGCGTCCGGCGATCGCGACAAGCCTCCCCACGCTGACCGGTACGGCAATCATGTTGGATGTGGGAGCCAATGTGGACTGTTCGGCTCAGCATCTGGCACAATTTGCCATTATGGGGAATGAGTACGGCAAACATCTTTTCGGAAAGCCCAACCCACGTATCGGGCTGTTAAGCATCGGGGAGGAAGACGGCAAAGGAAATGAAGTGACCAAGGAGGCATTCAAGCTTCTCAAGGCCAGTCAGCTCAACTTCATCGGCAATATTGAGGGCCGCGATGTGTATAGTGGGAGCGCCGATGTGGTGGTGTGCGACGGCTTCATCGGGAATGTTGCGCTAAAAATTTCCGAGGGAGTGGCCGATACAATCAAGAAGTTGTTAGTCAAGGAAATCTCCGGGTCATTCTTAGGCCGCTTGGCCTATCCATTCATTGCCGGGCCGTTGCGTAACTTGAAGAAAAAAATCGATTATGCGGAATTCGGCGGAGCGCCGCTTCTGGGCGTCAACGGTATTACCATGATCTGCCATGGCCGTTCGTCTGCCAAGGCGATCAAGAATGCCATTCGTCGGGCGAAGGGGTTGGCCGAGAGTCGTGTCGATGCGTTGATTCAGCGCGATATTGAAGAAAGCTTCTCACAAGCCAAGCCCACTGAGGATAGGCCGGCATGAAGGCCCGCATTGCAGGGACTGGATCCTATGTGCCGACCAAGGTGTTGACCAATGCCGATCTCGAACGGATGGTGGCTACCTCAGACGAATGGATCGTCGAACGGACCGGCATCCGAGAGCGGCATGTGGCCGGTCCCGGTGAAGCCTGCTCCGATCTGGCGGTGAAGGCGGCGGAACGGGCTCTGATCGCCGCTGGGGTGAGTGCGGCTGACCTTGACCTGATTCTGCTGGCCACCTGTACCGGCGATTATCCGCTTCCTGCCACGGCCTGTTTGATCCAGCATCAGCTGGGGGCGACTCGTGCGGCGGCGTGCGATTTGTCGGCCGCCTGTTGCGGATTCGTCTATGCGTTATCGGTGGCGGATGCCTATGTCAGAACCGGCATGCGCCATGTGTTAATCGTCGGGTCGGAAGTGATGTCGGCGATTACCGACTGGACCGATCGCAACACCTGTATTTTGTTTGGCGATGGGGCTGGAGCGGCAGTCATCAGCGCCAGTGAGAACGACCGGGGCATCCTATCGACGCATCTTCGTTCCGATGGCGCCCTCTGCGATTTGATTGCAGTGCCGGGGGGAGGATCGCGTTTGCCTCCTTCTGAGAAGGTCGTGGCGGAACGGATGCAGTACATCAAGATGAAGGGGAACGAGACCTTCAAGGTGGCCGTTCGGAACTTGGAAGAGGTCGCTCGGGAGACTTTGGCTGCGAATCATCTCCGTGTTGAAGATCTTGACCTCTACGTGCCGCACCAAGCGAATGTGCGTATTCTCAAAGCGGTAGCCGAGCGCCTCGGACTCCCTTCGGAGAAAATGATGTTGAATCTCGATCGGTATGGGAATACATCTGCGGCTTCAATTCCCATTGCTTTGGATGAAGCCGTGCGGCAGGGGCGAATCAAAGACGGGAGTTTGGTGATGTTAGGGGCTTTCGGTGCCGGACTGACGTGGGCATCGGCGCTTATCAGGTGGTAGCAGGGGCAATGATCAGCGTTCAGCGTAAAGTATTGGCTGATAGCTGAGGGCTGAAGCTTCGAACCAACTTTTCCCGTTGACATTCCAAGGAAATTCGACGATATCTAACCTCACGGGGAAGGTGCAGTGCGCCTTCCCCTGCTTCGAATAATTCGATAATGAGAGTAAACGGTAGCCTCGTGCAATCACTCCGGTAGTATGGCGACTCTCCAATCAACAAGGGCAGCCAGTATCGGGTTGGTCTTCCCAGGCCAGGGGTCTCAGTCAGTCGGGATGGGAAGAGCCTTGGTAGAGGCTGATCCGAGCATCAGGATTCTTTACGAGGAGGCCTCGTCGATACTGAGGTACGACATTGGCGCACTGTGTTTTGAGGGACCAGTGGAACGATTGAACCTCACGGAATATACTCAGCCTGCATTGCTGGTGAGCAGCATTGCCGCACTTCAGGCGTTCAAGCCATTAGGCATCGCACCGATTGCGGTGGCGGGTCATAGCCTGGGTGAATACTCGGCCCTTGTCGCCGCTGGTGGAATGACCTATTGCGAGGCGGTGGCGATTGTACAGAAGCGAGGTCGGTATATGGCTGAAGCCGTGCCGCCTGGGACTGGGCTTGTCGCCGCGCTTCTCGGCCTCTCGGTTGACGTGGTGAAAGAGGTATGTCGAGAGGCCTCGTCTGTAGGAGTTGTGGCTGCAGCGAATTTCAATTCGCCGGGCCAGATTGTCATCGCCGGGGAAAAGGCCGCCGTGGAACGGGCCATTGAACTGGCGAAGGCCAAGGGGTGTAAAAAAGCAATCCCTCTTCCCGTGAGTGTGCCAGTGCATACCCCATTGATGCAGAAGGCCGCCGATCGACTGGCTGGAGATTTGGCGGCGATCACCTGGTCCGATCTCAAGACGCCATTGATTAATAATGCAGAGGCCAGAGCAATTACTAAGGCCGGTGACATCCAGGCATCGCTGGTACGACAACTGCCTTCGTCGGTGCTCTGGGAAGATTCGGTGAAGACCATGGCTGCGATGGGTGTGACGACGTTTGTCGAAGTTGGGCCTGGAACGGTGTTGAGTGGCTTGATCAAACGGATTCTGCCGGACGCGGTGACCCTGAACGTTAATGATCCTAAGTCGTTGGAAGCCACGCTAAAGACGTTAAGCGTGAGTCGTGAACCGTAAATGGGAGTATCAGAGCATTTAACGAATAACGTTGAGCGATTAACGGAGTTGTGATGTCACTTCATGGTAAGGTTGCGATTGTCACGGGAGCGGCGCAAGGGATCGGCCGGGCCATTGCCGAGTCATTGGCGCAAGCCGGGGCCGACATTGTGGTCGCCGATCTTGACCCGGTCCGGTCGAAGGATGCAGTTGCAGCGGTGGAGCAGTTGGGGCGCAAGGCGCTCAACGTCAAAGTGAATGTCGCCGATGCCGCCGACACCAAAGCGATGGTCGATCAGGTGCTCAAGGCATGGGGGAAAGTCGATATTCTGGTGAATAATGCCGGGATTACGCGCGACGGGCTGCTGTTGCGGATGAAAGAAGAGGATTGGAATCTCGTGCTGCAAGTCAATTTGAACGGAACGTTCAACTGTACGAAGGCGGTCTTGCTCCCGATGACCAAACAGCGGTATGGTCGCATCGTCAACATTGCGTCGATCGTCGGGGTGATGGGTAATGTGGGTCAGGCCAATTACGCGGCGTCGAAAGCGGCGGTGATCGGCTTGACGAAGACGGTGGCACGGGAATATGCGAGCCGCGCAGTCACAGTGAACGCGGTCGCGCCGGGATTTATCGATACCGCCATGACGCAGGGATTGTCGACGGAGGTGAAAGATATGCTTCAGAAGCAGATCCCATTGGGACGGTTGGGTACTGCGGCCGATGTTGCGGCGGCAGTGCGTTTTCTTGTGTCGGACGAGGCGGCTTACATCACCGGGCATGTGTTGCACGTGAACGGCGGGATGTTGATGCCGTGACGACTGTGTGAACAGAATATTGTATGATGCTGCGGCGGGGTTCGCAGCGACAAGGAGGGTCTAGGATGGGGAAGGAGGCAGGAAAATCAATGGGTACTGTGGATGAACGGGTAAAGAAAATTATCGGTGAACAGCTCGGAGTCGAAGAGGATGAGGTCACGCCCGAAGCCAGCTTCGTGGAAGATCTCGGCGCCGACTCGCTCGATACGGTTGAGTTGGTGATGGCCCTCGAAGAAGAGTTCGGTATCGAGATTCCCGACGAAGATGCAGAGAAGATTCTGACCGTTGTGAAAGCGTTGGACTACATCAAGGAAAAGGCCTAGCGGTTGCAGGACGTGATGAGTCCTCGTTCGACCAGGCGAATTGTGGTGACCGGTCTGGGGCTGATCACACCTCTGGGAACGGGTGTCGAAAAGACCTGGAAGGCTATCTGTGCCGGTGAATCCGGCATCGGCCGAATTACGAAATTCGATCCTGCCGCGTATGATGCTCAAATCGCCGGTGAAGTGAAAGACTTCGATCCAGCCAAGTTCATCGAGAAAAAAGAAATCAAGAAGATGGATGCGTTCATCCACTATGCCGTGGGCGCTGCCCAACTGGCGGTGGAAGATGCAGGATTTATTGTGGCGCCTGAAGAGGCCACGAAAGTCGGTGTGTATATCGGGTCCGGCATCGGGGGACTTGGGTCGATCGAGCACTACCACAAGATTCTGCAGGAGAAAGGTCCCGGACGCGTCTCGCCGTTTTTCATTCCAATGACTATCATCAACCTGGCTTCCGGACAGGTGGCGATCAGACTGGGCGCCAAGGGGCCGAACTCCTGTGCGGTGACGGCCTGCGCAACAGGTAATCATTGTATCGGCGACGCCTATCGATTGATTCAGGCCGGGGATGCAGATGTCATGATCGCAGGCGGGGCGGAAGCTGCCATTACCCCGTTGGGGGTTGCAGGATTTGCCGCGTCGAAGGCCTTGTCGTTTCGCAACGCTGATCCGACAAAAGCGAGTCGGCCGTTCGACAAGGATCGGGACGGGTTTGTGCTTGGCGAAGGCGCCGGAGTTGTCGTTTTGGAGGAACTGGAGCATGCGCGACGGCGCGGGGTCCGGATCTATGCCGAACTCATCGGCTACGGCATGAACAGCGACGCCTACCATATTACCGCCCCGTCCGAAGAGGGAGAAGGCGCGGTGCGCTGTATGGAGCTGGCGCTCAAGGATGCCGGCATCGGCAAGGACCAGGTCGGGTATATCAATGCGCATGGCACCTCGACGATGGCGGATGCGATTGAGACCAAGGCTATCAAGCAGGTGTTCGCTGAACAGGCCTACCGCATCCCGGTGAGTTCGACCAAGTCGATGACCGGCCATTTACTTGGGGCGGCCGGCGGGATTGAAGCGGTGTTTACGGTCCTGGCTCTTCACCATGGGATACTTCCTCCGACGATCAACTTGGACCATCCGGATCCTGCCTGCGATCTGGACTATATCCCGCACAAGGCCAGACCGGCCGCAGTGAGGGTCGCACTGTCGAATTCCTTCGGGTTCGGCGGAGTCAATGCCTGCCTGCTCTTTAAAAAGCCAGAGCCCTAACAGACTGTGCGAGGGATATACTCGCCACTATGACTTCGGTTTCCTCCACTGACTCACTCCAATCCTCATTGGGCTATCGATTTAAGGCGTTGGCTTTACTCGATGAAGCCTTGACTCACTCCTCTCTCGTCAACGAACAGAAAACAGCCTTGCCTCAACATAACGAGCGGCTTGAATTTCTCGGGGATGCCGTGTTGTCACTGGTGATGAGCGAGTATCTGGCCTCTACATTGCCGCAGTCTTCAGAGGGAACCCTCTCAAAGCTGAAAGCCCAGGTGGTGAGTGAGGCATCGTTGGCGCAAGTAGCCCGCCGGCTTGGACTGGGAGAGCATCTCAAGCTCGGGCGTGGGGAGGACCGTTCGAAGGGGCGTGAGAAAGATTCGTTGCTGGCAGATGCGCTGGAGGCGGTGCTTGCGGCGGTTCATCTTGACGGAGGGTTCGAGGCGAGCCGCATGGTGACACGGCACATTTTCTCAGAGGAACTCACGCATATTGCCGCGCAGCAGGATCAGCCGGGGGCGGGCGACTACAAGACCCAGCTTCAGGAGTGGTGCCAAAAGCGGCATGATACATTGCCCCGCTATGCGACAGTTCGAGAAACAGGGCCAGACCATCAGAAGCTATTCGAGGTGGAACTGTCTATTCAGGGCGAGGTCGTGGGCGTGGGATCCGGGCGGAGTAAAAAGGAAGCAGAACAGCAGGCGGCGAAACAGGCTCTTCGACAGGTAGGAAGCTAAGCAGGCTGTTATGGTAGGGTGTGACCTTCTAAACAGATCAGATATTTTTTCAGGGAGGCTGATGATGCAGAGACGAAGTCTAGTGAAAATAACGGCAGTGACGCTCATGCTCGGTGGGAGCCTGTTGCTGGGCCTGGGAGGCCTTTTTGCAGCTGATAAGGCCCCAACGGGGAAAGTGGAAGGGATGAAAGGCCCCAAGGCCACGATCAAAACGAAGTTTGGCGATATGGACGTCGTGTTCTTTCCTGAAAAGGCTCCCAAGCATGTTGAAAGCTTCATTGCGTTGGCAAAGTCGGGCTTCTACAACGGCACGATCTTTCATCGGGTGATTCCAGGATTCATGATTCAGGGCGGCGACCCCAACACCAAAGATTTGAATAAACCTGAGACCTACGGTCAGGGTGGGCCGAGCCAGAAGCTCAAGGCGGAGTTCAATGATATTCCTCACAGACGGGGGATTCTTTCCATGGCGCGGACGAATGATCCCAATAGTGCCGGCTCGCAGTTCTTCATTGTCGTCAAGGATTCGAATTTTCTCGATGGGCAATATACAGTTTTTGGCGAGGTGGTGAAGGGGATGGAAGTAGCAGACAAGATTGTCAACCTTCCGAAAAACAGCCGCGATCTTCCAAATGAACGGGCGGAGATGACGGTCGTGGTGACCGAGTAGACGATGAGAGGTTGGTGGGGCATGATGCGTGATTTTGCTATGATGAAACCCCTTCTGCTGTGCGGACTGCTGTTGGGGATCGGTCTCCTCACCGGTTGCGGAGGGAAGGCCGACGTGATGCCGGTTACGCCTCCGCCAAGCCTCGGCCCCAAAGCCATTCTGAAGACGAAGTTCGGAGACATCCATATCAAGTTCTATCCGGATGTAGCTCCGAATCATGTTGCGAACTTTATCAAGTTGGCCAAGTCAGGCTTTTACGATGGGACGATCTTCCATCGGGTTATTCCGGGTTTTATGATCCAGGGCGGCGATCCCAATACCAAGAGCTCGCTACGCAAGGACACGTATGGGCAGGGTGGGCCCAAGGATGAGAAGGGGAACCCTATCTTGCTCAAGGCGGAATTCAACGACACTCCTCATAAGCGCGGCATTGTGTCGATGGCGCGAGCGAATGAACCTGACACAGCCGGGTCGCAGTTTTTCATCGTGGTCGAGCCGTCCCCTTTCCTCGATGGAAAATACACGGCGTTCGGCGAGGTGACCAAAGGCCTTGGCATCGCCGATAGGATTGTGGCCCTGCCAAAGAACGATCGCGACTTGCCGAACGACCGGATTGAGATGACGGTAACGATTGTTGAATAGTAGCGCAGTCTCACCGATTCCCGTGCTCTTGCCCGTATTATTCATGAGCACTTCGTAACTGCTTAGGTGTGCAGGCTGAAGGGGTTCAGGCCGAAGGCCGAAGTTCCGAACACTTCAGCCTGAACACCTTCAGCCTATCTACCTGAGTAGTTACATTTTCTCGATGAATGTGTGGAGACGGGATCGTTCGGACGGGAAAAAGAGGATGAAGTTAAGGCCGAATGCGTTACCGGAGACCCAGCGCACTGCGGCTCGTTCGACTTTCACTGGGGAGGATTGGTTGGGAAGTTGAATAATGACCTGAACGTCGAGCCCTTCCGCCATATTGATGTCGGACTCGGCTCGACAGCCTGATGTCGAGATGTTTGTGATCGTGCCCTCGCCTTCGATCTCACCGGAAGAAAACCTCAGGATGCAGCGCAACTCCACACGGCGGGCTTTTCTGATCTTTCGTTCTTTCTCCGCGCTCATGGGCTGTGCTCTATCGTCATTGGAAGTCGCCAGCAATTAGTGGTGGTGACAGCCCGGTCCATGGGTATGGGACTCAGGTGCCGGGGGCGGCATAAACTGCTGTCCCGGCAAGATGATGTGTCCCGGTTCACGTTGCTTGGTCAGGTGCTCTGCAATCTCGGGGTGATAAGCTCGCACGTAGCCAATGAGCCCGCCGAGAAATCGTTGCGATTGAAAGTCCGTGCCGGAAAAGCGTGAGACGAAGGCGTTTGCGCGGTCCAGTATTTCCG
This sequence comes from uncultured Nitrospira sp., assembly GCA_964530675.1. Lineage (GTDB taxonomy): Bacteria > Nitrospirota > Nitrospiria > Nitrospirales > Nitrospiraceae > Palsa-1315. Next base: position 8,327 of record CAZGYZ010000064.1, read on the forward strand.
GTGCGGAAGACATATCGGCGATTTCCTCCGGATTCTGCTTCTTGAACGTGTCGTATTCCTTCTTCAAATGTTCTGCAAAGACCGGCATTGGGCCGGTAGGCACATGGAGGGGACTGAGCGTTCGCCGTAAGGCCTGCAGCGCCGCCACAATCTCCGCATCTTGCCCGTCGCGGCGGCTGTGGAAGTAACCGAAGATCACCACTTCAACGAGATTGAAGAGCGCCACGGCTTTTTTCCCGCCCAGCTCGTCCAGTTCACGGTAGAAATCCCTGCGCACCGGCATGAATTGTACCGCCAGTCGTTTCTGCTGATAATCGCTCCCGGACTCGAGATAGACGCAGTCCGCCGGGCATGAGACCCGCACGATTCGGTGCTCCCCGCAGCATTGACTGCAGATCAGTCCTGCCAAGGCGGGGCAAGGCCGCTTGCCTTTCCGTTGTGTGCAATAGGCGCATTGGCTCATTTTTTTTCCGGCCCTTCTGGCGCCGATTTCGGTGGAGGCGGGATGAAACCATAGTCTGCCAATGTCCGTTTTTCTTGTTTTGACTTCGCACTAGTGGGGGTTTCGAGCCCATTCATCTCTGCCGCATGCGCCAATTCGTAGGGCACAAGGATGAGGTTGTTCGCACGGTCGATACTGAGATCTCCCGGCGAGGGCAAGAATTCGGCGATGACTTGAAACCGTTTGTCCC
>CAZGYZ010000065.1:0-9017 GCA_964530675.1 uncultured Nitrospira sp.
ATAATATCTTGGACCTAAAACAAAAAATTGGCGTTGCCGTCACTTTGGGAAAGGAGTGATGCCTATGACACTATCTGGAAAATCAAGGACCACCGTACTGACAGGGGTTCTGGTCCTAGTAGTAGCCGTCGCACTGCCTCTTCTGCCAGCATTTGGCGAAGGTGGTGCACGGCGGGACGTTGTACGCCATGCGGCTGAGAGTAATGCGGCGACTGTGGATACGCTCTATCTGGTCGAGTTCGAGGCGACCCAGACAGGAACTCCAACGAGCCGCGAGCAGACGATCGAGCGACTCGACAAACTCGTCATCCCGACGCTCGAAAGTCTAGGAAAGGATGGCAAGGTCCGTGCGGGAGGCATCACCGTCGGTACTCTCGCCGGGGCCTTCGTAGTTGAAGCCAAGTCGATGAGGTGACTGAACTTCTTCGTGCGCTCCCCGCCCAGGGCATCATGCAGTGGAAGGTGACACAGCTCGAAACATTCGCTCACCGGGCCGACATCGAGAAGAAGGTGGTTCAGGGACTCCGTTCTCAGAAATAGACTGACACCTTTATCCGTTTAGATTCTCAAGGGTGCGCTGGTTTATTTCTGATCACTTGGTAAAAGAACGATGCAGTTGGGGTTAAACCCCTGATTCTTCAGCGTGTCAATGCTCCCGACCACCTCTCCTTTCTGTAGGTCAATGACCGAGATCGATCCATCACTCATTCCCTCAAGATTCAGGAAGCTATTCTGAACGAAGAGGTAGCCTTCATCAGGAGACAGAGCCATGTGATGTGCGCCTGCGGCTGTCGCGATGGCCTGTAGGAACCGAGGATGACGTGGATCTTTGTTATCGTAGATATTGACATACCCTGGCTTGGCGGTCGTGACGTACAGCCGATCACCCTTGCGGTTATACAATATCTCCAGAAGCACCCCCTGCTCACGTGGGCCGAAGTCATCGATCTGCTCAAAGCTAAAGCTCTTTGACTTCGGATTCCATGCAGCCATCCACAAGGTTCCTTCTAACATATTTGTGATATGCGCAATGGGGGGATTCGCACGGGGGGAAAACATCACCTCGACCGGGGCAGCCTTGGAAGGCGAGGCCTTCAACGACACTTTGTGCGTGGAAAGCACCTTGCCAGTCTTGGCTTCTAGGACCGTAATCGTCTCCCCCGCTTGGGATATATCGCCGGGCATCACGGTACTGGTAATCAAAACGCGATCGATCCCATTATGGATGGCAATGCCATGCGGATGACTGATGAAGGGGTCACCGGGAGGTGGCGCGGCAATCGTCTTGAGGGGTGTATCACTCCTCGCATCTCCCATGATGACGGTGCTCGACCCCATACAGGTGAGAAACCAGGTTCGGTTGTCGTCAGAGAACACAATATCTTCCTGAACGCTGCAGTCTGGAATCTCCACCGCCTTCATCCTGTAGGGGGAACGTTTCAGATCAAGCACGTGTAAGACAGTTTTCCCCAGCGCCGTAACATAGACTTTGCTCATATCTCGATTGAAATAGAGGTGATGGGCCACGAGGTCAGGCGGGAGTGGAATATCCATCAATATCTTCCCGAACCCTAAAGATTTGGGATCGACATCGATGATGGCCAACCCCTCTTTTCGAACCGAGTGTTCAGGCTTGCTTTCATAATTCAGCATGGCCAGGATTTCCGAGTGCGCGACAGAGGCAAGGAGCACGACGAGAACGAAAGAGATTGACCCCGAGAACAATGAGCGTTTCATGGCAGCATCCTTTCTGAATAATGCCTGTCTCGCTTCGCGTCCGCATGCTTTCACGACGAACTGTCATGAATCATGCGGCGTTCATAGGTTGGCACGCAAACAAGAAGCCCCAGCCCGGCCTGTCGCCGGACTGGGGCTTTCTCGTTCTACTATCACGCCCACCCCAGAGGAATGAGCTGGTCTCTCCAAGAGACCGGATTCGCTATTACAGCTTCAGAGTAAACCAGGTGGAGAGTGCCTTCATGCCGTTCCGTTCAATGTTGTTCCCATCCCACACCGCAAACGCGATGGGCACGGACATACCTGCCTTGAACTGGGTATCGTTGGCATCACCGGTTTCCAAGGTGCGCTTCACCACCACGCGCCAGGTTGGACCGGAGTATCCACCACCCTTGACGGAACCAGCAGGTTCCCACACACCGTTTCCAATGACATCCTGATGCGCTTGCGTCGTGAGGGTACTGAAGCCGTTGGCATTCAGATCCTCAACTGAACTCACACGTAATGTTGGGTCAGACATAATGTTGCCAGACCAGATGCCAGGATTGAAGGGCCCAAGGCTCCGGCCGATCCGATCCGGATAGGTCACGCCGCCCGCCGGTTCTTCAAAATAGTAGTCCCAGAAAATGCCTGGATATTGATCGTCCACATCCCAGATTCCTGCGCTATCCTTGCCGATATCCTTCTGCCATTCCGCGTTCCACCGCCAGATGTTGGTGGTGCCGCCTGACTGGCCCATGCACTGGAAGGGTGGCGCTCCCGCCGTGTTGACTGGAAACATGACCGCAGCCTGATCCCGAAAATCCTGGGGACCGATGGTCGTATCGTTCTTGGTCTGATCCTGCCATTCGATGCGCATACCGATCTCTTTACCGTTGGTCATAGCTTTCACAAATACCGACTTCACCGAAATATTCGGATGCATCGGCGTCGTGATCAGCTGCCCGCTCAACGGAATGATCACCCCTGGCACACCCTCCCACACAGGATTCTGACCATCCATCGGGATCGCTCCCTTGATCATCTTGGCCGGAATCGTCACCGGCTGACTGACAGCCAATGGCACCTGCCCAATCGTCAGCATCAGGCCAACGACCAACGCAGCGAGAAGAATGCCAAACACCACACCTTTACTGTGTGTCCGCACTACTCTCATAGGATACTCCTCCTCTCGATTAAAGAATTAAGATCAACGTCACGCCAACGATCAATGCGGAGTGTTTATCGTGAAGAGTGCCAAAATTACGCCCACGATCAACGAAACGACAAGAATCCCGATCTTCAGTAGCTTGCTTTGCGGCTTCTCTGCGCTCATCTGTGGCTTCTCTATTTTCATACGACATTCCTCCTCGCGATTAAAAAAGTCAAGAGCAGAGGTCACAATATATCTATATCTGCAGACCACCACGTTAGGCGGTTCCGACCGGCCCCTCTTCCTTATCTTTCCCTTGATCCTTCTTGTCCAGAAACGAATCAGCACCGACTTCGTTCAGCAACAGGCTCAGCTCATTTCCCTGGTCCTGTGCACCGCACTCATAGGTCTGGCCTTCCGGTGAATTGAACGTCGCCGGACGATAATCGGTTTCCGAGTAGGGCGCTGGAGCAACGCCCAGAAACACGGCTTCGAAATCCATCCACTCCGCCATCAAGTCTGCCACGTGTTTATACAAACCAGAATCGGCTTTCTTGACCAACATCCGGCAAAACAACGGAACCCACCGGCCGACATGATTTTTGACGAATTTCTTCTGCGCGTCCAGGACAATCTGAGTCTTGTCCGCTCCATCGTGACAGCGAGAATACGACTCTTTGTATGCCAGGAAATGCATAAACTCGAATTCCACGCTCAAATGATCCAACCGTTCATGGATATCCTTGGACAACTCCACACCGAACGCGCGATAGAATCCGGCGATATCGCCCATGACTTGGGATTGAGCGAACACATGGTCGTTCCCAAACAGTGTTTCGTATGGAGGGCAATCGAGCGTGATGACATTACTAAACACCCGGCGATGCTCGGTCTGCAGATCACTGAGCTGCCAGTTGACACATTCCGATGCGACAACTTTTTCGATCTGATCGAACTGCTTGCGGAGCAACGTCAGCTTCTGCTTGGCCCGTTCACCGCCGATACCGTTGAGCGACACATCCAAAGCATCAAGCGCCGCCCGTCCATCCTCGACGTATTCTCCGCATTGCACGTAATCGAGAAACTCTTCGTCTTCAGGATAGAGCAGGCTCCACGACACAAGAAGATAGAGCTTACTGCGGCTGAGGGCGCATTCGACTGCGGGTGAATCTTTAATCGCTGACAAAATGGGAATCACCGCGGCCACGGCCGGAGGATTTGCTTGCACCGGCTGTTTACTCGTCATGAGAATCAGCTCCTCGGTTTACCCTGTTACCCACATGAATTTCCCGGACATGTGAGGGCAGTCCCTTGGCAGGAACCATCGTATGGTAGGTATCGGACCACGGGTTGTCAAGCGAGATTTTTCTATCCGGAATGGGTCGGCCAAGTCTATGATTTTCCATATCTTTCCCCCGTACAATCCGGACCATTTTCTCCGGATTTTATTTTTCCACGCAGGCTGCTTTTCTGTATCACAAAAGCGTCTGCGTCAACAATCTAAACGGTGTGACTCGAATAGCCACGCGATCGTTTACGGTCTGGCACACTTGCTCACACAACCCGCATCCGACGCAACGCTCAGCCGCCACCACAAGCCGCTGTGTGCCAAAATCCATCGATAAGGCATCCGTAGGACATTTCGATGCGCAGGCGTGGCATCCCTGCCCTGCCGTGCAGATTCGGTGCGAGACGGATGCGAGGCCCATTCGTATCTGTCCGCGTCCTTCGACAGGGAGTAACGCCTCTGTGGCACAGACCGCTATGCAGGGAAAGTCCTCACAGAGATAGCACGGCACTTGATCCGCAAAAATCACCGGTGTCCCATTCTGCGGATGAAACGTAATCGATCCGTACGGGCAGACCTTGGCGCAATCACCACACTGTGTGCATCGCTCCAAAAAGAGCGCTTCGTCAGCGGCGCCAGGAGGACGCAACCAATCAGTCCGCACCGGCGCTGGAGCCGGCTGTTCCGGCACAACCGCTTGGTGTTTGGCAAACTCCTGGGCCGCTTTGGCAACGGACATGACAGAGTCTTTGAAGAACTCGCGACGTCCATATGTCGGATCGCTAGTCACATTCATGCCCTGTTACATCACGCCGTCGGCGCGCAGCTTGTAGACCTCGACGCAGCGGTCGCAAGCTCCGAATTCGATATCCCAGCCTGGGTGATTCTCACGGATAAAGTCGAGCACATAGGGCTCGAGCTTGTTGCCCATATCTTCGACCCACGAATAGGTCGGGAAACGGCACAGAGGGCAGGGAAACCCCGGCATCAACATGATCTTATTTTCCGTCTCCGGAATCTCGCCTCCCTCGACTTCCACGGCACGGTCCATCACGCGCAAGGTGTCCGACGCCATTTCGATCAGTTCCGAGTGGGTGAAGAAACTCGTCTGCCACAACCCCTCGAACACCGACTTCAATTGTGGCGCGGGAATCTTGCGATACCAGGAACGAAACTCTTTGAACCGGTCTTCTTTTCTCAGCATCGGTTCTTTGCCTGCGACTGTCAGCCGGCTATCCACGGTGAGACTCCACAAAATTCGATAGCGTTGGAGAATGAGCGTTTCCTCACCTGGATTTTGCCCGACCTTGGTATCAGGGTCGTATCCAAAGACCGGGTCCAGCATGTCCGAGATATGCAACAACTCATGGCGGCAATAGCGCATGAGCGCCGGATCATAAAAACGACGCGGGATAAGTTTGATCCCGATGCCTCTCAACCCTTTCTCTTCGAACTCTCGCGCCAGTTCATGTTCGACGGATCCCCACTTTCTGAGAATATCGACGCCTTCCTGATCTTCCTTCAGCACCCCCTTGACGAGCACGATTCCCACCCGCTGCTTCAGTAAAGGATACTCGTTGAAGGCATCACGGATGATATCGGAAAACCCCCAGGTGCCGAACATATACTGGTAGAGCTTCTTGAACTCACTCTCCCGATCGTCGAGCGTAAACTTCTCATAGATCGGGTCGGCGAGTTCGTGGAACTCTTTATAATAGGTGGGGTCGCCTTCCCGTTCCGTCTTTTCGACGAACGCGTCAATGACCTCTTGCAGCAAGGCAGGCTGAAAACGAAGTTCCATACGAGTCCTCGATCGTCCAATCCAATCCGTCTACGCCGGCAGACCAAGGTGAGGGGCGCAAACCGACTCCCTTAGCCAGCTTGACTTGATGGCGGAGCTTCTCTTACGATCACCTCAAGCTAGCACGAATTATACTGGCGCGAATCGACAGTTTGCAATCAAGCCTGACGCCGTGAGACGTGAATCGTTAAACGTGAAAGGTTTCGGAGGAAGAACATTCGGCAGTCCTACGTTTCACGTTTTACCTTTTACGGTTCCTACTAGTCATAAGGATTATTGAGTATGCCAGACCAGACGGTTTCCCAACTTGCCCCCAGTCCCTCGCCACTCATACCAACATCGTCGGGAACTGGCACCGCACCGGTCGATTTCCTTGAATATTGGACGGCAGGGGCACGGGAACTGACCACGTATCGCGGCCATTCCCATGGCGTCTGGTCGGTCGCCTTCGCACCGGACGGGTTGACCCTCGCGAGCGGAGGAGCCGACCGCCTCGTCCGCCTGTGGGACATTGAAACCGGACGCATTCTGCGTTCACTCAGAGGACATACGGCGGACATCCGCTCTGTGCTCTTCACGCCGGACGGCCAAACCTTGGCCACGGCCAGCGAAGACCGCACCATCCGGCTGTGGAATCCGACCACCGGCGAGTCGAAAAAACTCCTCTTCACGCGCTATGACCACAATGTCGTGAGCCTCTCACTCTCGCCAGACGGCCTCATGTTGGCGCGCGGCAGTCACAACAAAGACCTCAAGATCTGGGAAGTCGCAACCGGTACCGAGCTCATGACCCTCCTCGGCAAGGACCAGTACGACCACCACTGGTCAGTCTGCGTCGCCTTTTCGCCGGATGGGATGCACCTCGCGAGCGGAATGGATATCGGCAAGATCAAGCTCTGGGAAGTGTTACCCAGCGGAGAGGAAAAAATCCTGCATAACGGACACTGGAAAGAGTCCGAGGAGGATACCAGTGAAACGCGCGGGTATTTCATCGATGACGATGGGGGATTTGATAAGCCGATGGCCTATTGGATCGGCGCGATGGCCTTTACCCCCGATGCCAAACTCTTGATCACCGGGAGCCGTGACCAGACGATCAAGCTGTTCGACATGCCGCACGTGACAGAACGACGAACGCTGAAAGGCCACACCGCCTGGGTGCGGACGCTCGTCGTCACGCCGGACAGCAAGGTGCTCATCAGCGCCGGCGACGATGCCACGATTCGGTTTTGGGATCTCTCGAACGGCCGCTGTTTCAGAACCATCAAGGCCCATAGCGCAGCCGTTCGCGGCATCACCCTCTCACCGGATGGGATGAAACTGGCCAGCGCCTCGTGGGATCGCACGGTAAAGTTGTGGGCGGGAGGACCGGAACCAACCGAGTAGAGCAGACTGAGGTCGAGGTCAAGGTTGAGCGAAGCTCAGACTCTCGGAGGTGGGGTGGCATGGCCCTTCCGGACTGTGCCAGGCGGAGTTCCGTCCGCCTCACCATCTCGGCGGCGCGCACAAACGTGGCGCTCTTTATTCATCGCGCCGTGCGCCCTTCTGCAATTCCTTCCCCACCCGCACTATCCCTCATACTGGCGGGCCGATTTTTCACTCAACAATCCACCGGCCATGAGTCTTAATCGCGTCGTACATGGCATCGGGAGCCAGGTCAGCGCCATTGGCCCATTGCACCGCACCCATGATCACTCCCACTTGAGCGAAAACATTCGGGTCGCGTAACGGCTCGAACACCGTTCCCTTGGCTTGCGGTCCACTCAGAAAGATCCGCAGATCGACATTGCCAGTGGTGCCATCGACAAACGTAACCCGCAACAGCAGGTCAGGCATGGCGCTCACGGAAGCAACGCGCCAAGGCACCACATGCCGGATGGCCGGTTCTACGTCAGGGGATCGATCGGCTTGGGAGATTTGAGTTGGCTGCATAGATTCCAATCCTCCATGAGTTCGTCTCGGTGATCGGTTGCCCATTCCAGAACAAGCACCATGGCACGTCGGGGCAACGTTCCGCGCAACACGCGTAAATCTCGCAGATCGAAGACCGCTTCATGTTCTCCATAAAGAGCATGGAAATGCGGCGGGTTGTGATCCCGCCAGAACATTTGAATCACGATACCATAGAAGACGCTGAGCGTAGGCATACCTGTCTTCTACCACACCTTTCGAGACGGAGAGTTCGCCGTATCGTTCTTTGCAGGAACATTCTACACAGGTTGAGGGGATGAAGGAATAGAAGACAGCGAGAAACGATAGACAGGTCGCGACTGGTTTACCTAGCCCGCATTACTCGTGATGGTTCGTCGCGAGATCGCCAGAAGACACGTTCCTCATGAAGCGCATCTCATATCTCGCACACGACGATACAGGCATACTCATTTCGGCCTGCGTTTCACGCTTCACGAACGACAAATGACGAAAAACATCGGACCACGGATCGGCGATTGCCGCAGAAGCGTTCATGAATAATGCGGGCTAGACCTTGGGCGTTAGCTCGCCTACCACTCCTCCACACAGAGTGAGCCGTATCTACCGTACAGTCGTATTGCTGCCTGGATATTGCGCGGCACCGCTGAAACTCAGGAATGCCCAACTTTCTCTCGAACGAATCAGTTGACTGGTGATGCGCTACACGCTACAGTTTAAGCATGATAGCGAGCTTCAGACACAGAGGGCTGAAAAGGTTTTTCGAGGAAGGTGATCCCCGAAAGCTGCCGCCGGACATGGTGGACCAGATTCAGGCAATTCTGGCGCGGTTGCATCAAGCGGAGGTGATTGAGGATATGAATGTCCATTCCTACAGGCTTCACCCCTTAAAGGGAAGCCGAAAAGGGGAGTGGGGCGTAACAGTGAGAGCAAACTGGCGCATTACATTTCGGTTTGAAGAAGGGTATGCATTCGACGTGAATTTAGAGGACTACCAGTGAAAAAGGAGCATGGTATGAAGGCGTTAAAAATGAAGAATCCACCCCATCCTGGGTTCTCGGTGCGTATGGACTGTCTGGAGCCGCACAGCTTGAGCGTAACCGAAGGGGCAAAGATCCTTGGTGTGTCGC
>CAZGYZ010000066.1:0-8957 GCA_964530675.1 uncultured Nitrospira sp.
AATAAGGGCCGCAGCCTTTCATTGCCCGCCTCGTTCAAAACGGTTATACTCATTCCTATCATTATGGGACAGTTTCCTCTTACTTTAAGCAGCTTTATCACTCAGAAGCAGGCGGCTCACCAGGGGGTCACTGGGGAACTTGCCGCTCTTCTGTCCCAGATCGGCCTGGTTGGGAAACTTATTGCACAGGATCTCAGGCGTGCGGGGCTGATCGATATCCTGGGAACGACCGGCGAGATCAATGTACAGGGGGAGACAGTCAAGAAGCTGGATGAGATTGCGAACGAAACCTTTCTAAAGGTATTTCACCAGAACGGACTTGTGTGCGCACTGGCATCGGAAGAGATGGAAAAGCCGGTCCTGCTTCCAGAGAATTGGCCGCAGGCCAAATACATGCTGCTCTTCGATCCCCTCGATGGCTCATCGAACACGGACTGCAACATGCCGCTTGGCGCGATTTTTTCTGTCGTGACGTCCGGGCACAGCGACCGGATGCCGACCAAGGATGACCTTGCCCGCAAGGGAACAGAGCAGGTGGCCGCAGGCTATCTCCTCTACGGCTCAAGCACGATGTTGATCTATACGACTGGACAAGGAGTCCATGGGTTTACATTGGATCCTGGCATCGGCGAGTATTGCCTATCTCACGAACAGATCCGCATTCCTACTCGCGGCAAGGTCTATGGCGTGAACGAAGGCAACTACCATAAGTGGTCTGGAGGGACGAAGAAATATGTCGACTATCTGAAAGTCAACGATACAGCCACTGGGCGGCCCTATAGCAGCCGCTATTCCGGTTGTCTGGCGGCTGATGTGCATCGGATTCTCCTAGGGGGAGGCATCTATCTTTATCCCGGTGAGATAGAGAAGCCGGAAGGCAAGCTTCGGTTATTATACGAAGCGAATCCCTTGGCGATAGTCGTGGAACAAGCGGGCGGCAGAGCCAGCACCGGCGGCATGCGTATCCTGGACGTGGAGGCGAAGCAACTGCATCAACGGGTGCCGTTGATCATCGGCAGTGCGGAAGATGTGCGTGACGCAGAGGAGTTCATGCAAGGAAGACGAGTGTAACTACTCAGGCATTCAGGCTGAAGGGGTTCAGGCTGAAGGCTCCGGGCACAGGCTGAAGGCCGGAACTCCGAACACTTCAGCCTGAACCCCTTCAGCCTGAATGCCTGAGTAGGTAATAATGATTCACGAATCTACGGGAGGAGAGACATGGCTGATCGGGTACAGGAGATTCTTAGCTGGTACAGCAGCGACAATGCGGGAACAAGAACGAATATCGCCCGTCTGTTGCTCCATGGACAATTGGCAGGGACTGGTAAGTTGGTCATCCTTCCGGTGGACCAAGGATTCGAGCATGGTCCGGCCCGGAGTTTTGCCGCCAATCCAGGAGGGTACAGTCCCCTCTATCATTTTCAGTTGGCTGTCGATGCCGGCTGCAATGCCTACGCGGCTCCGCTGGGATTTCTCGAAGCCGGCGCCGCTGAATTCGCCGGCCGGATTCCGTTGATTCTGAAGTTGAACAATCACGATGTCTTGCATGACGAGAAAGACCCCTTGCCCTCGGTCACCGGCAGCGTGAAGGATGCGCTCCGGCTCGGGTGCTCGGCGGTCGGATTTACGATCTATCCTGGGTCATCGCACTGCAACACCATGTATCAACAATTGCGCGCGATTGCAGAAGAGGCGAAGGACTGTGGGTTGGCGGTCGTCGTATGGTCGTACCCGCGCGGGTCGATACTCAGTAAGGAAGGGGAGACGGCGATCGATGTGGTGGCGTATGGGGCGCAGATTGCAGCCCAGCTCGGCGCCCACTTCATAAAGGTCAAGCTTCCTACGGCGCATCTTGAGCAGGCTGCGGCGAAGAAGGTATACGAATCAGCCAAGATTCCGATCGCGACCTTGGCGGAGCGGGTCAAGCATGTGGTGCAGAGCTCGTTCGATGGGCGCCGGATCGTCATTTTCTCCGGAGGGGCCAAGAGCGAGGACCAGCATGTGTTCGAGGAGGCGCGCGCCATTCGTGACGGAGGCGGGTTTGGCTCCATCATAGGGCGAAACTCTTTCCAGCGGCCTAAGGCGGAGGCAATAAAGTTCCTCAATACCATTATGGGAATCTATTCCGGCAAAATACAATGAGCCGGGGATGTGGCAATTGTGGGTGAATCGTTCGGTCCACGAGGGATGAAGAGCAAGGATCACCTATGAAACTCGTTCGTGCATGGCTGGTTCCAGTTACCTTGGTCACTGGAGGGATCATCATCGGGATCGTGGTGGCTTCCAACATGGGTTGGCTGCCGACTGGCACGGCCGGGCCTGAGCCGGTTCCCAGCCCCATCGTTCGTCCTGTGGCGACCGCACCGCAGCCGCCCATGACAGGGGCAGGGGGAAGCGGGAAAAACTTTGTCGAGATCGCCAAATCGGTGAAGCCGGCGGTCGTCAACATTTCGGCGACGCGAAGTGGGAAGTCGGGAGAAAACCCGCACGGTTCGCCGCTTGACGACCCGTTTTTTCGCAAGTTCTTCGGCGATGAATTTTTTAAACGTGATGGCCCGCAGCGAGAGCCAAAAGAGCGCGGCCAGGGGTCTGGGGTCATTGTGGAAGCCAATGGTTTGATTATCACCAATAATCATGTGGTGAACAAGGCCGACGAGATTCGGGTCTTTTTATCGGATAAGCGGGAGTTTAAGGGCAAGCTGATCGGAACCGATGCGAAGACGGATATCGCGATCGTGAAAATAGAAGCGACAGGGCTCGCCACAGTTCCCTGGGCCGATTCCGATCAATTGGAGGTTGGGGAGTATGTGTTGGCCGTAGGGAGTCCGTTCGGGCTCACCCAGACCGTGACGATGGGAATCGTGAGTGCAGTCGGGCGAGCCAGTATGGGTATTGCCGAGTACGAAGACTTCATTCAAACCGATGCGGCGATCAACCCGGGCAATTCCGGAGGCGCGTTGGTCAACGTGCGTGGCGAATTGGTCGGGATCAATACGGCGATTTTCAGCCAGAGCGGCGGTAGCATGGGGATCGGGTTTGCGGTACCGAGCAATCTGTCACGCGCCATCATGGATCAATTGGTGCGAACAGGGAAAGTCGTCCGTGGCTGGCTCGGTGTTGCGATTCAAGATTTGACTCCTGAGCTGGCCACACAGTTTGGGATCACCGAGACGAAGGGTGTGCTCGTCAGCGATGTCATGGACGATAGTCCTGCGAAGAAAGCAGGATTTGAACGCGCAGATGTCATTATTGAATATGACGGCAAGTCGATGGATTCGCCGACGCATTTGAGGAATGCCGTTGCACAGACTCCGATCGGGAAGAAGGTTTCGGTCAAGTTGATCCGGGACAAAAAGCCTAAGACAATCGAGGTTGCGATAGTGGAACAGCCCAAATCGTTAGGACTGCCTGGCGTAGAGGAGAGCAGAGAGTCATCGGTGCCGACGGGGCTCCTCTCGGATATTGAGGTCCGTGAGCTCAATGAGGAACTGGCGACTCGGTACGGATTGAAGGGCGTCGATCGCGGTGTGGTGGTCGTCCGGGTCAAGTCCGGAAGCACGGCGGAAGAAATGGGTGTGCGGGAAGGGGATATTATCCTCGAAGTCAATCGCAAGGCGGTGAGCTCGCTCAAGTCTTATGAACAAGCTGCTTCCAGCCTTGCCAAGGATCAAGCGGTCCTCTTGTTGCTCAAACGGAAGGGCCAAGCGATTTATCTCACGCTGCGGCCGTAACTGGTTGCGGAAGAATTAGTTGGTTTGTCTGGTTGATCTGGTTTGTTTTGTTCATCTGGTAGTTTCGTTCAACCAAATAAACAAGACAAACTAAACAAACCAAATAAACAAGACAGGAGGCTCCTTTGGTGGTGGCGCTCGTGCCGGCTGCAGGCCGCGGGCTTCGGATGGGCGGTTCCGTCCCCAAGCAATTTCTGGCGTTAGGTGGTGAGCCGCTCATCGTTCAGTCGCTGCGAACGTTGCAAGCCGCTCCCGTGATCGACCGGATCATTCTTGCCGTTCCATCTGCAGATATTGAATATTGCGAAAAGGAGATCGTCTCGCAATATTGCTTCACTAAAGTGATGAAGGTGGTGGCGGGTGGCGCCGAGCGCCAGGATTCGGTACGGCATGCGCTTGCGCAGGTCCCCTCAGACACGGAAATCGTGCTCATCCACGATGCCGTGCGACCTTTTCTAACGATCCGGATGATCACCGAGGTTGTGTCTGCGGCAAGGAAAGAGGGAGCGGCAATTATCGCGCTTCCAATGCGGGATACTGTGAAGCAGGTACGGACGGATGGGATGATTGAGCGCACGGTCGATCGCGCTCCCCTGTGGCTCGCCCAAACTCCGCAGGCCTTTCGACTGGACTGGATCGAGACCGCCCATGAGAAAGCGCATGCCGAAGGGATTCGGGCTACCGACGATGCTTTCCTGGTGGAGTGGCTGGGGCACTCAGTAGCGGTGGTGGAGGGAAGCGGAGAGAACATCAAAGTGACGAGGCCTGAAGACCTGGTGATCGGCGAGGCGATCTTGGCTTCGCGAATCACGGGGAGCGGGACGCGCAAGACGGACGACGGTTCGAGGTTCGAAGTTCGAGGTTTTCAGAACTTCGAACCCTGAACTTCGAACTTCGCGGCGCGCTAGTCCCGACTGTCTCGCGGCAAAGATTGCGTGGCGAATCATGAGGAGATCCTATGACGATGCGAGTGGGCTGCGGCTACGACGTTCATCCGTTGGGACCAGGACGAAAGCTGATTCTCGGCGGGGTCGAAGTGCCCCACAGCAAGGGATTGCTAGGGCATTCCGATTCCGATGCCTTGGTCCATGCCCTCTGCGATGCGTTGCTCGGAGCGATGGGAGAAGGAGATCTGGGCCGGCACTATCCCAGTTCCGACCAGCGGTTTAAGGACATCTCGAGTCTGAAGCTATTGGAAGATGTTGTCGGGAAAATGCGGGGGAAGGGGTATCGCCTCGTGAACGCCGACACAGTCATCATCGCGCAGGCTCCTCGGCTCAGTTCGCACTTGGTAGCCATGCAAAAGCAAATGGCACAGGTACTCGGGGTCGATCCGGACCTCGTCAACGTCAAAGTGAAGAGCGGAGAAGGAATCGGCATGATCGGCAGGGAGGAAGGAATCGCCGCGCATGCGGTATGTTTGATTGAAAAAGGTAACTGAAAAGGTAGATAGGCTGAAGGGGTTCAGGTTGAAGTGTTCGGCCTTCCTACCTTCAGCCTAAAAGCCTTCAGCCTGCACCCCTAACAACTTATGACATGACGACATTCTGACCCTATGCTCAAGGCCATTAAATCAGATCTACGCGCCGTTTTTGACCGGGATCCGTCGGCGACCAGCTGGCTTGAAGTCGTGCTGACCTATGCTGGTTTTCATGCGCTGCTGGCCTACCGCATTTCCCACTGGTTGAAGTCTTACAACGTGCCATTCGTTCCTCGGGCTATTTCTCAGATTGCTCGCTGGTTCACGGGGATCGAAATCCATCCCTCGGCGAAGATCGGCACCGGATTCTTTATTGATCATGGGATGGGTGTGGTCATTGGCGAGACGGCAGAGATCGGAGATTATGTGACTCTCTTCCAAGGCGTGACCCTTGGAGGGACGGGCAAGGAGCGTGGTAAACGCCATCCCACGCTTGGCAATCACGTCGTCGTCGGGGCTGGCGCCAAAATTCTCGGCGGGATCACGATCGGCGACAATGTGAAGATCGGCGCCAATTCAGTTGTGCTCAAGAACGTCATTGCCAATTCCACCGTCATCGGCGTGCCGGCCCGCGTGATTAAAACTCAAGGCGAGCGGCTACCCGACGCCACCATGGACCACAGCAACCTGCCGGACCCAGTTAGTGACCGGCTCTTGGCGCTTGAGCAGGAGCTGATCGAACTGCGCAAGAAACTCGAAAATCAAGAGCCCCCCCGACTGTTCTAGCTGGACTGGTCTCTCTGGTTCATCTGGTCTGTTCGGTCTGTCCCGTCTATCTGGTCTATCCGGTCTGTCTGGTTCATCTGGTTAGTTTCGTTCAAACAAACATACGAGACAGACCGAACAGACCAGACAAACCAAATAAACAAGAGAAACGAGAATTTTAGCTGGAGAGGCAGGTGCTTATAAATGTCTTACGTTCGTCGCCTGCGAGTTTTTTTGCGCCTGCTTCTTTATTGCAGGATTTCATCTTGTTCTGCTGAGTGCTCTGCTGAGTTCCACCCGCCGCTTTCATCGGTTTCGCGGAGAGGCATTCCTTCATAAACGCTCTCCGCTCATCACCTTTCCCTTCACCCAACCCTTTGGCATTGGCTTCTGCATTGCACGTCTTCATCTTGTTTTGCTGTGCCGGCGCTGCCATGGCAAACGGAGCGATGCACAGCCCTGACACAAAGAAGGATACCACCACGATACCGGCTGTCTTCGTCATATGCATCTCCTTTGGTGAGAGTGGGGGGTAGATAGACGCGCGCAGCATAGCAAATTTTCAGAGGGGTGTCTCGATAAATTTTAGGAATACTCATAAACCAACCATTTCATGAGTGCCTCCGCTGCAGCCGCAGAGGTTTGACTCACGCGAGACGAGCGAGACTGGGAGACGGACGGAGGTTCGAGGTTCGAAGTTCGAGGTATTCCGGACTTCGCCCCCCCGAACTTCATACTTCGGCTCATACATGAGACGATGTTTCTGCCTGTCTCGCCCGTCCCGCCTTTCCCGCTCGCCGCGCATCGTTAGTCGTAATCTACGCGCATGAGACAGAGTCCATGAGGGGGAGCGGTCTGGCCTGCTGCAGACCGATCACGCGCCCGCAGAACCTCTGTAAGACTGTCGGGGGTCCGTTTCCCCAACCCCACTTCGACCAGCGTCCCGACCACGGCTCGAACCATGTGTTTCAGAAATCGGTCGGCGTAGGCCTCGATGAAGATCTGGTCGTCGTGGCGGATGACCGCGAGTCGTTGCAGATGGCAGATGGGATTGTTGTTGTCCGTGAGACTTCCTTCGAAGGAGGAGAAGTCCTGTGATCCGATCAGCGTCGCGGCTGCCTGTTGCATAGCAGCCTCATCCAGCGGTTTGTAGATGTGCCAGACGAATGCGCGATCGATGGTAGGGCGGGCCGGTCGATAGAGAAGACGATAGGTGTAGAGCTTGCCTCGCGCATTGTGTTGGGCATGAAAGTGATCGTCCATAAGGGTAGCGGAACGAACGACAATGTCTTTAGGCAGCACGGCATTGAGCGCTCTCATCCAGTTGAATTCCGGCCAATCCTGGTCCGTGCGAAAACTTGCCACTTGTCCATGAGCATGTACGCCGGAGTCTGTGCGGCCTGCGCCGATGACGGATACTGTGGCTTGGCTCACTTGCCGGATGGCCCGTTCGACTGCTTCTTGGATCGTGGGTTGGTTGGGTTGGCGTTGCCAACCGGCATAGCAGGTCCCGTCGTATTCCAGGACTAATTTGACCGTGGGCATGGGCGTGGGGGATAGAACAGTGCGGAGGTCATCGCGTGGCGAGTTTCGCAGAGGCAAGGAAGGACTTGATGCCTTCCATAAGTGCTTCCGCCAGGCGTGTGGTGAAGCGGGTGGTTCGGAGCAGCTCTTCTTCATCAGTGTTCGAGATAAAGGCGATTTCAGCCAGGATACTGGGCATGCTGGTGAATCGGAGCACATAGAAGGGCGCGGTCTTCACCCCATGATCCTGCAAGTCATAGTGGCCGTTCAGGTTGGTCACCATGGCTTCCTTGGCGGTCCAGGCGAGTTCGAGGGATGATTCGATCTTCTTCGCCGTCAGGAGGTCGGCGACGAGATATTCCCATCCCACACCGGTGTTATTGAGCGGGGTTCCATTTTCACGGGCCGCCACTTCGAGCGCTCGTTGATCCTTGGCTTCGCCGAAGTGGTAGATTTCAATCCCCTTCACGGAGCGTTGGGGATGCGAATTCACATGGATCGACACAAAGAGATCCGCTTCCACCGCATTGGCAAACTTTGCCCGGTCTTCCAACTCAACGAACTCGTCTCGTTCACGGGTCATGAGGACGCGGACTCCCGACTGCCTGCTCAATAGATCGCGTAGTTTCAACGCGACTTTCAGCGTAATGTCCTTTTCTTCTGTCCCACGCTGCCCACGTGCGCCAGAATCTCTCCCGCCGTGCCCTGGATCGATCACAATGGTTGTAAACGACTTGGTCCGTGGCTGAGCAGGTTGCGGAGGAGTAGGGTATGGAAGTCCTAGGCCGGGTGTCGATTCAACAGACGGAGGCGCCATCGGATGGTTTGAAGGTACCACATCGATGACAAGCCGGTGAGGATTCGTCAATGTAAGCAACTTATAGCGTTGAAATGAACCAGCCGGGAGAGAGACTTCAACAGATTGTTCAGATGATTGGCTGATGATAAACGGCTTGGCAACCCGACCGGCTGTCAGCGCCGTTTTGGCGGAATGGCTCAAGGTGGTGTTGGGAATTTCGATGGTGATTCCCTCGGCCTGGAGTTGGGGATGTTTGTTGGGGCGGGCCTTGGCATCGAGATCGAGCACAAGTCTCGTCAGTCCCGGCGAGCTGGCTGTCCGGAGGTTCTGTATCGTCGTCAGGCCGAGCGCAGAGGGAGACAGGTGGACACGTGAAGTGCGCATTCGGTTGGGCTTGGAAGGGGATTCCTGACGAACAGCGCTCGTTGCAGCTGATGCATGGTCGGCGTGAAACAGATTGAGGGCATGCCCGGAGAGATCGAAGAGTCCGACCAGGAAGGCGATGGTGAGGATGCGCCACAGGGCTGATCGCATGGGTGTTTACTGCGTGTGATGGGATATAGAGTTTTTCTCAGATGTGTGCGCCGTTGTCAAGGGGATTGGCGCAACGGATCCGATTGACAGTGAGCGGCGTGAGCAGTAGGGTTCTATCTGGTTCATTTGGTTTATTCTCCTTCGCCGAATACCCCGTAGCTTGCTACGGGGATGAAGGCGGAGA
>CAZGYZ010000067.1:0-8946 GCA_964530675.1 uncultured Nitrospira sp.
ACCAACGACCAATTTGATCGAGTGGAAATGCGACGCCACGTTAGTCACCAAATGGCCACAGCCGGAATTGTGTGCGACCGGTGCGTTTGCCATAGACCACTTCTTCAGCTATCCCCTCCCTGTTGAAAAATACATAGAGATTATCGCTCTTGATATCCATGCGAATGAAATTCAGCAATATGAGCATCATCGCCGGCGATTTCCCATCATAGTAATAGTAGTGAAAGATCTCTCGATCGTTGCCTCTGACAATCCGATCAGGCGCACCGATCGAGGAGACAACTTCCGCCATGGTCGTTTTGCCTTTCTTGATAGCCGAGACGGCTTCTTCTTGAATCGGCTCGCCGACCGTTCCCCTGGTCACCACACAGCCCTGAAGCAGGGCCAAGCTCAAGACAATGATGATGCCGGTCAGCGGCTTGAAAAATAACACGGTTACTCCTTTGCTAAGCTTCGGTTGGACAATCCATTAAACCCTTTTGGCGTGCCAGAACAAAATCGGTTTCAAATATGGCATAGGAGGACGGAGTGAGTCCCACTTTACGGTACACTGCTTGCGCGACGTTGTTGCTTTCTTCGACATACAGACGGACCCCGCAGACATTCGGACTCGCCCTGGCAGTAGTCATCACGGTTTCATGCATCCGGCGAAAGATGCTCTGGCGACGCCAAACAGGGTCGACATACACACTCTGAATCCACCAGAATACGCCGTTGCGCCAATCGCTCCATTCAAAGGTGATCATCAGCTGCCCCAGCAGCTGATGATCACCAGCCTGTTCCAGTTCGGCAACCATAAAAAAGCCACGATCGATCGATTCAAGGAGCGCCATCGTTCCCTTATGCAGGCGATCGAGATCAAGGCGGCGGCCTTCTGTTTCGAGAGCCATGGCTGCACTGAACGACGCAATTGTCACTGCATCTTCCGGCCTAGCGAGTCGGACATTCAGGTGGTCGAGGCTTGGCATGGCGCTCAGTCGATTGGCTTGGGGGATTGTAACCACCCAGTCTTCGGCCTGTACAAACCGGCGGTAAACTCCATCTTAATGGCGTCTTCCGGTAAGAGATTGATCGGATGTAACTGTGACTGAGGGATAAATGCAAGTAATCCGGTGAAGGGATGAATGGCTGTGGGCACAAAGACCATGTGTAAACTTGTCGGTGTGACTTGCAGCGCCCTCGGTGCGGTCCCCATAACAAAACCTATCGCCCAGAGACCCTCTCGAGGAAACGGGAAAGCCACTACGGCGCTGCGTCCGAAGCGAGAACGAAAATTAAGAAGATCGGTCATCCCTTTCAGTGTGATGTAGACACTACGGACAAATGGGATGCGCTCGATCCACCGTTCTGCCTGGGTAATGACACGTCGCCCGACTACATGAGTAGCAATGGCTCCGACAATAACAACAAGGAAGAGAAATAGGACAAGGCTAAGTCCTGGTCTTTCCTCAGCTCCGATATTCCAAGGGAGGTCGTGGAGCAACTCGTTGAGTGCGTGAAATAATTTGGAAAGGATTAAGAATGTGACCCAGGCCGGCACGAGAGCCAACAATCCGGCCAAAAAGTACTTCCACAGGTTCTTTGACATCGCCGTTTGTTTCCTTCTACACGATCCGGCAAGTTTTGTAGTGTAGCAGAAACTCTATTTGAAAATAGAGTCTGGTCGCGGGGCTTGATCTCATCGATATCGGTGATCTATCCTTGCCCTGTAATGTCGGTCGAGTTCACAGGGAGGGGCGTTATGACGGAACGTACGGAAGCAAGGCGTCCGGTCAATCTCGACAAGGATCTTCTCGCCATTCTCTGCTGCCCCGACACGAAGCAGGAAGTGCGTTTGGCTGAGAATACCCTGATTGCCAAGTTAAATGAGGCGGTGATCAGTGGGCAACTGAAAAACAGGGCGAATAAGCCGGTTACCGAACCCCTCGATGGAGGATTGATCAGAAGCGACAGAAAGATGCTGTATCCTATCCGCGAAGACATTCCAGTCATGCTCATCGAAGAAGGTATCCCCCTAGAAGGAATGATCTAGCCCGCATTCTTCATTAACGATTCTGCCGCATTCGCAGGTTCGGCGCTGCAGAATAACCCGTCACACATACTCAGGTCTGCAGATGTATGCTGCAACTACGCGGGGAACACGTTCTCCTCTCAACGTTCTGCCTCCTGCCTGTCGAGAGGGAAGCCCCGTTCTCCCCTAATCGTCATTGAGGCGCGACAGCGGGCGCAATCGCCTATTGGTTGTCCGTCTTGGAGCCGGTCGATGACCCGCAGTGCTGGCAGAGATATTCGTACAGATTGCCTGACGGGAGCACAAGCAGGAGTCGTTCCCGAGTCGGGGTTGCCACTCGGCATGAAGGGCAATAGAGCAGTGTGGCATTCAACGATCGGAATTGGCCAGGCTGTTCTGAGGCATCCGGTCTCGGCGGTCGAGCTCTCGTGGGGGACAGACCGGTCGGCCATGTTTGGCTGGGCGGTTTACGCGGAAAGCCTGGCATAAAATAATTCTACGTAAAAGAGGCAGGGACGATTAGTGCCGAAGGTTCGGCCACAGGAATGCGTTCCTGTTCACCACGATGCGTTGGGTCCGTTCTTCGATGGAAATTTTGGAGCGTGCCGGAACAGTTTCCAAAACCCCCGCCCTGCTTGCACAAGACCGTAGACCGCTAGTCCGCTCAATAAGCCATAGAACCCGGCCGTACTCCATGGCCAAAGCCCTGGGGCATGCATGACGACGCCGAGTGCAATGTGGCCGCCAACACCCAGACAAAGCGCAAAAATGATCCACTCTTGCATCATCTTATCGATCTGTCTTCGACCTGAGGAGTACAGGTGAAATTGGGTACGGGTGCCCTCTGAAGGCGGGAGCGTTACACCGCCGGCGTCTTGGCTGACTCAATGTCCGTTGCTGTGATCAGGCTAGATAAATAATCAGCGACAAAATTGAGAGCCTCCTCTCGTCCGTCCGCACGACGGCCCTTTTCTCGCCGCTGTACCGACAGCTCGTGATCGAGATCTGATTTCACTTCGGTGAGAACTCGCTGAAGAGACGAGGGAGTCAAATTTGCATCCATATCTTCCAGCTCTTGGCAGCGATCAAGGACCCAATTTAATCCTTCGATCCGCCCGGCGTAATGTTCCTGCTCCGCGGTGTCAATCCGTGACATCGTAGTGGCAAACGTTTGGGCCTCGTAAATGAGATTATAGAAGCTGGTAACTGCTCGCTGTAGGGTTGGATTCATGGCACTCCTTTACGCAAATTATGAACCTCCAGATTATACACGAGAATGCCAAGGCGACAAGGAAAAAGTTGTAGGGTTAGGTAAACAGGAGAGAATGAAACTCGTTCATGAAACCGTAATAGAGCGGGGCAAAGTCTTTGAGGCTCTCAGGACTGGTTTCCTTTAATCGTTTGAAGAAGAGGATCTGGGCGCGAGGGTTTATCTGTTCCAGGAGCTGACCCAACTGAGCCATAGTGTAGCTGCCGGTCGGGACGCTGAGGACATAGTGCACGAGACGCTCGACGAATTGTTGGGCGAGATACTCGCTGGCGAGGTATCCGTCCGGGAGTTTCCCTGAAGCCAGAAACTCGTCGAAGGGTATAGCTTGCGCAGCATATGGGACCGATGATTGCTGACTAGAGGTCACGCCGATGATACCCCAGCTTGTAAGGAAGGAACGTCCGCATGCTTCCACAACTCTACTGGACCCTCTGAGGTGCGTCAAGTGCACAGAAGGAGCAGGCAGGACTGAGCCGAAAGACCAAGAAGAGTTAAATCGCCCTCCTCGGACAGGCGGCCTAACAGCCGGGATAGGTGCAGTGGTTGCAGATCCGCTGGAGATAAAATAAGAAGGTCTCGTGCTCCGGCAGACTGCCGTCGGTCATCTTCCACGGTTCATCCCGCGAGAATCCGGTCTTGTCGATGCCCATAGACTGCTTGACAGTTTCGTTCATGCATCAGTAAGATCTCACCCCTCTGACCGACTGTGATCGAGCGGGAATAGCTCAGTGGTAGAGCATCGCCTTGCCAAGGCGAGGGTCGCGGGTTCAAATCCCGTTTCCCGCTCCATTATACTCAGTCTTCTTCTCAAGATGCCTTCGTCTCCCCATCATCATGGGAACGACTATATGGCTTCCAGCTGGACTATCCCCCCCCCTCAAGTCGTGCCGACCACAGACATAATTGACGTAACCTTTACATCGGTCGGGAATGCCATCCGTACGCTGCATGACGTTCGCATTACACTCCGATGCTGACCCATCCGACGCGCGTATTTTTCACGCATGAAAACTGTCGGTTGATTGGCGTACCACTTACTGGAAGGCGGTGCGGAATGGCTGCAGCCCTAAAACCACGTTGGACAGAACTACGGCTGCGCGGTCTCACAGTGGTTAGCGGGCCACATGAGGGACTGTAACTGCCCTACTTGTTCGGCTGCACAAGAGAGTTCGCCCGGAGTGAGTGGGGTTTGACTGAATCGCCCCTGATGGTAGAGAGCGGTTACGTTAGCTACTATGGGACCGGCTGCTTTCCATTTCTGTTCAACCAGTCTGGCAAATTCACTGGCGGTGGCGGTTGGAGACTTGCTCACACCATGTCTCTCCATCGTGCGAAGCATACGGGTGTAGAGCTGAACGATCGCAAGTTGTGGATGTGATGTCGGAAGATGTGTGGCGGCCCACAGCGCAATCCTATCCCGAAGAATAAGGAGAAACAAGGCCACGCCGATCACGATCACTCCCGTGACGAATTCCAGCATTCCTAGATGGAACGTCCGGACCATGTGCAGCAGATGGCTGAGAGTCTGGCCTATCGGAGCACTCAACAGCGAAACCCAGCGACTCACTCTTTCTCGTAACGCATCAGTGCCTTCTCGAACTCCATGAACGACTGCCAGTTGATCCTTCACGCTATAACGGACAAATAGGCGATCCCACTGTAACCGGACGGATTCCCCGAATCGGGTGAGAGGTGCCCAGCGAGAAGTGGAAACTGCTGCGCTGACGGTGGGGGTGGGATCCATGGTGATCCAGCCTGAGTGAGGAAAGTAGACCTCAACCCAGGCGTGGGCATCCCGCTGGCGGACGGTGAAATAACTGCCGTATTCATTCCATTCCGTGGCCAGAAACCCAGTCACGAGTCGAGCAGGAATGCCGACGGTTCGCAGCATGACAACCATAGCGGTCGCGTAATGTTCACAGTACCCGGTCTTTCTGGTGAACAGAAATTCCTCGAGCGGATGACTGAGCGTAGCCGTGTCAGCTTCAAGGCTGTAACTATAATTTTTCAAGAGATGTTGCTGGATCGCCAATGTTCGTTCGAAGGGTGTCGTGGCCTCGTGGCTGACGCGACGCGCCAAGTCTGCAACATGCTGTGATGCCACAGGAACTTGAAGATAGTGGGCAAGGATGACGTCGGGATAGTCCAGGGCCGAGGCGATCCGTTCGTCTGCGGCAAGTTGTGGCGCTTGAGAGATGACGGAGTATCGGATGCGGGACGCAGGGGAAACCGGCAAGCGGAGCCCGCCCATGGCATCGGCCTGTATCTCAAGAAACTCGCCGCTCACGAGTTCAGCGAATGGGGCAGCAAACAGAACGGCGGTATCGAGTGTTTCCAGCATGATGTCTTGGCGAATCGATCCTGACAGGCTGTTTGAGGAACGGCTGCCGTCCGGGCGAGTGAGGAATGTTCCCTCGGCCACGAGACTCAACGAACGCCGGCGAGTACCGCTGTGGGTCCATGATTGTCCATTGTACTGATCGTAGGCGAGGCCTCTCAGGTACAGACGGTCTTTCACGACAGCCGGTTGGTCCGGCAATTCAACCCGCATGACGATCTGAGGATCTTGCTTAACTGACCCGATCGTCCCGAGGTCAACCCGATCAGAAAAGCCCGTTGCCCGCAATGCCTCGCCACTTGTTTTCTGCAGCACGCCCGCACCCATACGAGGAATGAGAAAAAAAATGGCGAGCGTCAGTGCAACTGCCAGAACGGCAGTTCCGTTTGTCAACCAAAAGAAGTGGTGCGTGATGCGGATCGGTGCTGTCGCGTGGCAGGCTGCCGTGTTTATGGGTGAGACAACAGCGGCAGTTCCCCCTGTTTCTTGGGTCATGTGATACAGCAAGAGTGTCCAGACCGCCGTGATCAGATACAACAGAAAAATCGGGACATACCAGGCATCGCTCGTCAGTGCTGCGGAAGCCAGAATTGCCATGAGACTAATTGCATAGAGATGCCGATAATCACGCCGCTGTTGGAGGGTAAGTAATTTGACACCGAGCAGTACGACCAAAAAGTGGATGCCCGCCGGGAGAAGGTCTCGTGATACCACTGTGAGATCGATCAGCAATATGACAAAGGCGCCGATCAGCAGTACATTCCACATGGTCGGCGAGACGGTGACCCGCGCGATTGCCCGTCGAATGAAAAGGACGCCTCCTCCGTGGAGCGCCGAGAGCATGAGAATGATTACCATAGGGAGGGCGAGCCAGAACGGGACACTCTGCGCAAGCACAAGCCCACTAAACGCTATGGTGGCAAGGAGAACGGAGCTGAGGGTAAAGGCTTGATCAAAAGGCATGGGTCAACTCTTCGAGTTGCGCGGCGTGGAGCACCCGATCGGCTCGCATCGCATTTGTGGCTGCCGCCTGGTTCGACCAGGGAATGACCGCCACCGTGTACCCTCGCTCGCCTTCGTTGTTGAATGGGGAGTGTTCTCTGTCATCACCGACTCCATCGGCTTCAGGGCACTGTCTTTCGCACAACGCCAATAGGCGCAGCATCGCCAAGAGATGAGCGGGTCCCGACCCGAAGCCGGAGCCTTCCGTCCCTACGATGAGTTGCACAGGGTAGGCACGCTCCGTCAACTGCCAGAGCAGTGAAGCCACGAATGTCACGCTTCGTTCGAAAAGCGGGCCGCCTTCTTCTGGGGCCACAACTGAGAGGATGACTGTAATGCGTCGCTGATCCTCCGCTTCGGTCTCCCGCACGATCAGCTGAGAAGTGCGGGCAGTGGTCATCCAATGGATCGCTCGCGAGTCGTCGCCAGGGTGATACAAGCGGAGGTTGTACAGTTGGGTTCCATCTCCTCGCCGAGAGAGAGACTCGCCCTGCCCCTCGCTGAACAATTCATCTACGAATCGTAATGTAAGCGGCTTGATGGGAGGGCTGACGAGTAGGTGTGCCTCTGTAGAATAGCGCCCTATTTTGCGAAACAGTCCGAAGGGAAATAGCGTCTGCGCTCCGATGCCTTCGAACCGGATCCACCCCCGTTTTGTCGCAAGCAGTGGATAGGACAGAAGCACCGAACTCTGCGGGGGCAGGAGGTGAATGGCGAGACCCCGGTCGACATCTTTGCCTTCGACGACATCCAGCAACCGCAGTGAAAAGCTGGGCAGATGCCTATTCCGATTGGTCACTGAAAGTGTGAGGAGAGTCAGTTCGTTTGCCATAATGAGATCGGGTACATGACGGCGAAACTCTAGCCGCCGAAGGCAGTGCTCAGAAAGCAATCCGGAAATCACGATGAAGCTGAGCATCATTGCGAGGAGTAGGTAAAACAGGTTGTTGCCGGTGTTGATGGCGGCAAGCCCGATCCCCAATGTGAAGAGCAGAAACCTGGTTCCTTCAGGTGTGAAATGGATCGATCGCCGCCGGAACATGCCACGGATGAAGGAAACGGCTGGTGTAGCACGGAGGTTGAGAAGTAGCTGCTTCACGCGCGTAGTTCATCCAGTTGATTAGCTAGCAGGAAGCTGAAAAAGCCCGCCAGCGCCACGCACCGTGGCGCGAGAAGCGCGCGACATGCGAGAAAGGCGCGATTCGAAGTTCTGGGTTCGACGTTCAGAAAACCTCGAACTTCGGACTTCGAACCGTCGTCCGTCTCGCCCGTCTCGCCTTTCCCGCCAGTCTCGCGTGTCGCGTGCGGCTATTTAGACAGGAACGGGAACGGTTTCGACTATATCGAGCACCATACGCTCTGCCTGTTCAAAGCTCTGTGTCCGCATGCCGTGGGTTCTGGTCAGCATGACACGGTGGGACAGCACGATCGGCGCCAATTCTTTGATGTCGTCGGGAAGGCAATAGTCGCGTCCACGGACGACCGCCAATGCCTTGGCCGCTTTGCTCAGCCCGAGCGCTCCACGCGTGCTGACCCCCAGGGACAAAAGCTCGCTCTGACGGGTGGCTTGGACGATCGCGAGCAGATAGTCCGTCAGACTCTCCTCCATATGAACCTGATCCACGCGCACCTGCAATGCCAATACTTCCTGTGCCGACAGCACCGCTTCCAACGTGTCGGCGGGATGCAATGAATAGGGACGGTCGAGCACCTTTCTCTCTTCCTCTGGCGTGGGATATCCAATACAGAGACGCATCAGAAACCGGTCGAGTTGGGATTCCGGAAGGGGAAACGTCCCATGATATTCAGCAGGATTCTGCGTGGCGATGACCATAAAGGGCTGTTCAAGCGGGTGAGTCTGATTGTCGACGGAAATCTGCGCTTCGCTCATTGCCTCCAGGAGACTGCTCTGTGTCTTCGGTGTGGTGCGATTGATCTCGTCTGCTAACACGACGTTGGCAAAAATCGGTCCAGGTATGAACTCAAATCCTTGTTTTTGCCGGTTAAACATGGAGACACCGACGATGTCGGAAGGCAACAGGTCGCTGGTGAATTGAATACGCTTGAACGAGCAATCCAGCGATCGGGCCAAGCTGTGCGCCAGTGTTGTTTTGCCAACTCCGGGCACATCTTCAAGCAGAAGATGACCACGCGCCAGAAGGCAGACCACCGCCATCTCGATCACGTGGGTTTTTCCCTTGATGACCAGCGCAATATTGTCCTGGATCGACCGGATGGTGTGAGATGAATTCATGTTGGGATTAGTGGCCCTGGTGGTTCAGGCATGGATGGTGATCTAACACGCTCGAAGTCTAACAAAGGGTC
>CAZGYZ010000068.1:0-8931 GCA_964530675.1 uncultured Nitrospira sp.
TCCTGCTAGAAGCCCTCGCCTTCCCACGAACTATGAACCCCACCACAGTCAAAGAGTTCTTTCAGCTTCTCCCGGGCCAGCTCGATTCAGATGCGGCCGAAGATCTCGATGCGGTCTATCAATTCGATCTGAGCGGCGCGCAGGGCGGGCAGTATATTCTCACCATCCGGGAGGGGGTCTGTCAGATCGCAGAGGGGACCCATGAGAACCCTCACGTTGTACTCTCGATGGGAGGAGAAGACTGCATCAAGGTTCTGAAGGGCCAGTTAAGCGGGACTGCTGTCGCCATGTCTGGTCGGCTCAAGATCAGCGGAGACATCGGTTTGGCAATGCAACTGAAGGCGCTTTTCCCAACTGTCGGGTAACCAGTTAATCTCGCAAAACAGGCTGAGGTCGAGGTTGAGCGAAGATCCGATCGTTCTTACCCGGCCTTAACCTCAGCCTCAACCTCAACCTTCTTGCATTATGCTATCGACTAGCCGGCTCAGCCGGAATCCAATCGATATTTTCTGGTGTTTTATCCGGGTGGCGGGAAAACCGTTCCTCTAAGATCACATAGACCGTGGGGATGAGAAAGAGCGTGAGGATCGTCGAGACGCTGAGCCCTCCGACGACTGCGCGCGCTAACGGGGCATTCGTTTCGCCGCCGGTTCCCCAGCCGATGGCCATTGGGAGCAGCCCTAACACGGTGGCGAGGGAGGTCATCAGAATGGGCCGGAGTCGCGTCTTTGCCGCGGTGACCGCCGCGTCGTGCAACTCTCGCCCTCGCCGACGCAACACGTTCGTATAGTCGACGAGCAGGACGCCGTTCGAGACCACGATGCCCAGCATCATGATAATACCCATCATCGACGTGGTGGAGAGAGTGGTATCGGTCAGGAAGAGGATTAGGATTACGCCAGGAAGGCCCATTGGAACCGAAAACATGATGATGAAGGGGTCGATCAGCGATTTGAACTGCGCGGCCATCACCATGTACACGAGGACCAGTGCCAGGGCCGTCGCAAACAACAGGCCCTCAAAGGTTTCCCGCTGTTGTTGAATCTGACCGGCCAACCGGATGCTGAAGCCTGAAGGGAGCTGGATTTTGGCAATGCTCGCCTCCAGGTCGGCGGCGACGGCGCCGAGGTCCCGATCCACTGGGTTGGCGGTCACATGGACCACCCGCTGAAAGTACTTGCGGTCGATCTTCACCGGACCGGCATTGAGTTTAAGCGAGGCGACGTTTTTGAGGAGGACCGGCTCTTCTGTTCGTCCGGTCAAAATGATGTTCTCGATATCGGTGAAATCCTTTCTGTGTTCTTCCGCGAGCCAGGCGCTGATGTAGTATTCGTTCCCATTCTGGGGGTCGGTGTAAATGATGGGGTCAGTGGGGCCGTTGCCGTTGAGTGAAAAAAGCACGGCGTTGGCGACGTCCGTTTCACTGATGCCAAGGAGGGCGGCCTTCTCTCGATCTACCACCACGTTGACCTCGGGATAGTTCTCCTCACGACTGACTTCGATGTCGGCTAACCCCGGTATTTGCTGCATCATGCTTTCGACCTGCTGGATGACCCCTCGCGCTTTTTCGAAATCATAGCCGTAAATCTCCACGTCGACGGATTTCTGCGACCCAAAGCTGGTGACTCGCTTGATGAGCCCGCCCGGGTCGAAAAACATCGCGACGCCCGGAAAGAGTTTGAGGACTTTGGGCCTCACGTCGTTCATGATTTGCACTTGGTTTCGTTTCCGCTTGTCCGGCGTGACGAGATGGACTGAGATGCTCGATGTATGGGGGCCGGTATTCGGGTTGAACAGGGAGGAACGGCCCTGGGCCAACACGCCGGTACTGGAGACAATGGTTTCCAGTTCTTCGGCAGGGATCTGTGCCCGCAGTACCCGTTCGATCTCCGCCACTTGCTGCTCGGTTTTCTCCACTCGCTGACCGACCGGTCCGCGCAGGACAATGCGGAACTGGCTTTCATCCGACACCGGCAAAAATTCCGTGCCGATTTTTGGCGCCAGCATGAGTGAGGCAGCGAAGAGGAGCAGGACGCCCGCGATGAAGCGCCAGCGATGAGCCAAGACCCAGCGGAGCGACTCCTCGTAGCCCTTGTCCAACGACTCATACCGTTCACGGCTCCAATCCATCAGGCGAACGAACCAGGCAGGCATCGAACGGTGAGACTCCTGTTCCGGCTTGAGGAACCTGTAGCAGAGCGCAGGGGTGACTGTGCGGGAGACGAAGAAGGAGGTAAATAGCGAGATCGCGATTGTGATGGTCAGGGGAATCAGGAGCAAGCGGGCAATTCCGGCGACGAAGAAAATCGGGAGAAAAACGACGACGGTGGTGACTGTCGAGGCGAGAATGGGCATCGCCACCTCGCGGGCCGCTTCCAGGATCGCGTCCCAGCGGCGGGCCGTGGTATTGAGATGGCGTTGAATGTTCTCAAGTTCGACAATGGAATCGTCGACGAGCCGGCCGATCCCAAGGGCCAAGCCTCCCAGGGTGAACACGTTCAGGGTTTGCCCTGAGAAGTACAATACGATGAAGGTCACCATGATCGAGAGGGGAATGGCGACAGAAATGATCAGCGTGCTTGTAAAGTTTCGGAGGAAAATTAAGATGACCGCAGCCGCCAGCAGCGACCCATGCAGAGCCTGTTCGATGAGGTTGCTGATGGACTGGCGGATATAGACCGATTGGTCGAAGGAAATGCCGACTTTTACGCCGGGCGGAATGCCGACCATCTTTGGCAGGGCCGTGCGCAGTGCATCGACTACTGCCACGGTGTTGGCGATGGGCTGCTTGTTGACCCGAAGATACACGGCCCTGGTTCCGTCCGTTCTGACGATGTTGGTCTGAATGTCCGACGAATCGGTTACGGTTCCGACATCCCGTACGCGCACGGGGCTGCCCTGCTGGTTGACCTTCACGATCACGTCCTGAATCGGGTCGACGGAGCGGAATTGATTATTGGTGAAGACGTTGTAGTCCAGATTGCCGGCTTTGATATCGCCCGAGGGAAGGATGATGTTGGCGGCTTTCACGGATTTGACGACGTCGAGGATTGACAGGCTTCGAGCATTCAACAGCGCCGGGTCGAGGTTGATGTTGATTTGGCGAATCTTTCCCCCTTCCACGGTGGCGGCGGCGACGTTGGCGATCTGTTCAATCTGCGGGGCGATCGTATTCGAGGCCAGATCGTACAGAGCCCGTTCGTCGAGATCGTCGCTGGAGACCGTCACGAGAGAGACAGGGATATTGGAGACATCGAATTTGACGATAAAGGGTTGCAGAATGCCGGGAGGGAGACTATTGAGAATTTGAGTGACGCGTTGCATTACCTCCATCTGGCCGACGTTAATGTCCGCGCCCCAGTTGAACCAGATCTGCACCGCGCCGATGCCCTGCTTGGCAAACGACTCGACATGTTCGACGTTGGACGCAGAACTGACGGCCTTCTCGATGGGATAGACGACACTCTGTTCGATGTCGAGCGGCGGCGCACCTTTATAGATGACGCCGACGAAGGCAACGGGCACTTGAATTTGGGGGAAGAGATCCACCGGCAGCCGCTGGACGGAAGTAGCGCCCAGGATCACCATGGCCAAGGACAGCATCAGGATGCCGATGCCATTGCGAAGTGCGAGGAGGGTCAGCCACATAGCGTGATAGGTGAGGGGTTAGGGGTGAGGCGTAAGGGGCAATAAATGATGGCTCGAGGTGAGAACTCTTGGATATTCACCCCTTCACCCCTGACCCTTCACTCCTCACCGGTTGGAGGGGTTGCATCTGCACGGGACTGCCGTCGTGCACGAGATCTTTCCCGGAGACGATCACCTGCTCCGAGCCGTCCAAGCCTTTGGTGATCTCTACCCGGTTCTCGTCGTGGACTCCGATTTCCACCGGCACCCGCCAGGCCTTTTCTTCGCGCACAATGTAGACATATTGGGAGTCTTCCAGCCGACTTACTGCGTCGAGGGGAATCTGAATCGCGTTTCGATGGGCACCGACCAGAACCTCTACTCGGGCGAACATGCCGCCCTTCAAGACATGATCTTTGTTGGGGAGATCCACCTCGATCGTCATCGTGCGGGTGGCCCGGTTCAGCGCCTGGACGATGCGGGTGACCGTGCCCTCGAAGATGCGATTGGGATAAGCCTCGGCGCGAACTTCCGCCTTTTGGCCTACCTGGATGAGCGGGACGTCTTTCTCCACGACCTCGATCAGAATGCGGACCGTCTGGATCTCATGAAGGGTGAGAATCCCACGCGAGATAGTAGAGGTGCCGGCAGTTGTCCCGCTGACATAGGAACCGAGATCGAGGTTGCGCTCGGCCACATAGCCCGCAAAGGGCGCACGGATATACGAGTAGGCCAGGTTCGTCTCAGCCTGAGCCAGGGCAACCTCCATTTGCTGGACCTGCGCGCGGAGCGAGTCGAGCGCCGCCGCCGCCGCGTCGTACGCAACCTGGGCGTTATCCAGATCTTGCTGCGAGACAAATTGGTCTTTGATCAACGCTTGCATCCGATTGAGCGTGAGGGTGGTATTACGGACGCTGGCATCCTGCTGTGAGACTCTCGCTTTGGCTGCAGCCAGGTTTGCCTTGGCCTGGTCGACGGCATGCCGATAATCCGAGTGGTCGATCTCGATCAGAAGCTGGTTGGCTTTGACCAGATCGCCTTTGTCGACATAGATTTTTGCGATGTAGCCGTTCACCCGTGAGAACAAATTGACTGACTGGTTGGGAGTGATGTCGGCGGTATAGGTGAGTCGAATGTCGAGATCTTGTTTCAGCGGCGCCACGGTGGCGACGGTGATGACACGGGTTTTGCGGGCATCAATCTTGGCGCCGCTGCTGAGGCGAAACACGACGAGGGCCGTGATCGCAAAGAAAATGATTACCCCGAGCGTGACAATCGGATGTTGTTTCAGAGAATTCATCGCGATCGCCTCCTCGGTACCTTACGGTCGACCGGCGGCTTGATCAGTCCGGTAAGGAAGAGATCGACATAGGTTGCCACCGTGTCTTCATGGGATTGATGCATCGGGACTCCAAATATCTCATGGAGCAGACGATGATGGACGACCATGCCGATGAACGCGCGGGCGGCTAGGAGGGGATCGACCGCGCGAAATGCGCCGTCTTGAATCCTTGTGTGAATATACGCGGCAAGGTGGTCATAGAACACCTTGTGGTGTTTGCCGAAGAACATCTCGGATAGTTCGTGCCCTTCCAACGCACTGAATAAGAGGAGTCGTAAGAGCGTCGAGTCGACGCCGGGGCGAATGCGATAGCTCGCAATCATCGTAAACACACGATGGTCGTCGTGTGTTTTGGCTGCAGCCTCCACCGCGTCGAGCAGTTCGTTGACGGTCACTTTTTCTGCCAGGATTGCGGCGTAAAGCGTTCGTTTCGTCGGGAAATACTTGAAGACCAGCGCCTCACTCACACCCGCCGCCTTGGCAATTTCTTTTGTGGTGGTGCCGTTGAACCCTTTTCTGGCGAAGAGCGATGTGGCGGCTAGGATGAGGCTGGCCTGCCGGTCGCGTGCCGAAGCCCGCTGTCCGTTCCTGTTCGTGGTCTGTGTGGTCCGTTTCTTCATGGTAAGTGAGTGCTTACTCACTGAAATCCTAGCATGCAGCGATTCCAGGGGGCAAGCATGGGCAGGAACTGCACGCGAGTTGTTTTGGTAGGGTGTATGCGGCTTCTGTGCTGTCGTGGCTGGCGATGAATGCGGAAGCAATGTTCAAGCCTTTCCCCTGTCATCAGAGGCGCTTGACAGGGGAAAGCAATCTGCGTATAAGCCGGAATCTTCGCGGGGTGGCTCTAGCAGGATGCTGAACAAGTCAGCTAGTCCGTCTTGTTCATTTGGTCTATTCGGTCTATCTGGTTAGTCTCATGCAACCGAACAGACCAGACGGACTAGCTTCTGGCGTGGCCATATAGATTTTTCGTAACCTGCTAAGGCAGGTGTAGGGCGGATATCTCGTATCAGAGGGTTGCCTCATGGATCTCACCCGCGTTCAACGGTTGATGTATTCCCTGTCGGCGGACTCTCGCTTATCCTCACTCGTGCGCCACCCGGCACCTAATTTTCCAACCATCGTTTTTTCACCCAGTAGGCTGGTCCGTCTCGGATCGGCGTTAGATACAGGGCTTCAGCGAAGGCATCCTAACGTCATATCAACACAACGAACAAGGAGGTAGTGATGAAGAGACGACGGTTTCAAACAGCGAATGTGGGCAGGCTTGTGCTCGGAGGACTGCTTCTGGCGGGCGGTGGCCTTTGGGTCACGCCGGCTGGTGCCCAGAGTACAGCTCCGCAGACGCCGCAACAGGCGCAGCTTCGGCAAATTCTGGAGAAGCTCGATCAGGTCCTGGCTGCCACTAAAGCCGGAGAGAGCGCTAAGAGTAACGTGGCCGAGGATAGCAGCACGCAGCGATGGGACCAGGTGCTGCCGGTATCGCAGCGGTTCGTGGTTCTACCGGCCTTTAACAACGATGCGGTTTTAGATAAGGAAACCGGCCTTGTCTGGGAGAAGTCTCCTCAGACGAACGGGGTATCTGCGGCGAGTAGCCGCTTGGCCTGCGCCAATAAAGCCGTCGGAGGTCGAAAAGGTTGGCGCGTGCCGGCTCTCCCAGAGTTGACCAGTTTGGTAGATCCCTCTGTCGCCTCTCCCGGCCCGACCCTGCCGCAGGGCCATCCATTTCTCAATGTCCAGGCTGCTAACTATTGGTCATCGTCGGCGCATCTGGAGAATACGACCCTCACGTGGGGTGTGGGGCTCAATAACGGCATGGCGTTGGGACTCAGTAAATCTTTTGATCAGCGGATCTGGTGTGTCCGTGCTGGTGCAAATGCGGACTAACATGGAGTGTTTGACGATAGGGATTATGTAATGACTCGAAGCGGGGGAGGTAGAGGCTCTGAGCTTCTCCTCCCCAGCCTCGCGCGGCAGATCTCGTTCCATGTTTTCTACTAAGAGTTAGCTAGGGTAAGGATTTAAGCTGTGGCTGCCGTGGGTGGGAATGGTCCTGGAGGGTGAGCGAAGGGGGGTTGCCTTTGAGCATGGACCGGTTCATCTGCTTCCAAATGAAATGGCGAAGCCGGGCCTGCTCTCGTGCCATGATGTGAAGAAATTCGATTCCGCATTCGTTTTCCGCTGCCCAGATCACCCGAATCTCTGAGATAAGAACCAGACGGGATGTCTCAGGGATTGTCAGGTAGAGAGCCCGGAAATGCCCTAGGGGCAACGTCTGTGCACTGCGGAGTTTGCATCCGTGCTCGGACAGATCAAGGGCTACTCCGTCGCCAACCTGTTTGTTGCTATCTGCTGCTGAAAAGCGAGCCATGATCTGCACAGGGATCCGCCGGGCCACCCTGCGGGCAGTGGCATGAACTGGGGGATGGGCTGACACTCGTTTGTCTATCCGCCGTCGTCCGATCATTGGTTCTCGTTGTAGCTGGCGAACAGTCTAATCGGAATATGCGAGATTCGATCGCAAGAAGTACGAGAGCCGGTTTCGCTCCCGTAGGTTCATCTTGAGGATCTCGACTCCAAACCGACGTCCTGAAGCCCCAGCCACCTTCGTTTCCATTACCCAAGCCACCTTCGCTTCCATTATAAACAGTGGGTCTTGTCCATCTGGGAGGTAGAGAAAGATCGTGAGGTCCATCCCCTGCTTGACCGAGGCGTTGCCGCGAATACCCAATCCTGTGGGCGAAAGATCCGTGACCATGCCATCGCCCATGAGAACCTCACCACAATGGTCTTGGGCTGAGTACATCAACCCGAACTCTATCGAGGGGCGGGGGCTTTGCCTCCGATTGGCCACTTCCGTCACAGACTGAAACCCGTTTCTAGATGCGACCTGTTGTCGTCTCATGAGGACACCTCCTTGTTCCTGCTCTGGTCTCAGATGCCTCCGTTGTGGACTGAGAGGGTGACGCGAGCTCATAAGAAGAATCGCAGATAATTCTTCTCCTCCAACGTCAAGGTCTTTATCTCCACTCCAAATCGACATCCTTCTGCCCAGGAGACCCGGCTTTGGGTAATGGAGAAGGGCTTTTCCATTCCGGGAAGGTCGATGGAAAGGGTTACGTTCATGCCGGGTACGACCGACCGATTCCCCCGTATGCCGATCCCGCTTGATGAGAGATCGGTGACGGTGCCGTCACCGATGAGTGTCTGGCCGGAATCCATGTAAGAATAGAATAACGAGAAGAGTGTTGGGGTACGGCTGCCATGCCGGCGATCGGAGTGACCGGGGAGTTCCGCTACTGCGGCAGTAATGGGCGCGATAGTATGAGTATCCATGACCCCTCCGTGGCGTTGGATCGACGCTTAGACGATACGGAATGCCGTCCGTTGATCCTCCAGAGATGACAGCCTGATATGTTTCAATATCATCTCTTGCAGCCGCCTCCGTTCTTCTGTCGACAGTTTGGGGAATCGGACGGCAAACGAGTCCCTGGAAATTCGGGAGACAATGACGTCGGTGAGACACATCGGATCCTGTCCATCTTTAAGGTCTAGGAACAGAGTGATAGTGCTACCTAGCGGGCACGGGGCCGCGCTCAAGATCTTGCAGCCTGTTTTGGAGAGGTCTTTCAGGGTTGCCTCTCCTGTGAGGATTCGTGCGCCTACCTGGCTGGAGTAGCGGATTCGGCACCACATTGAAACTCGTTCAGCGTAGCGCTGATCCAAGAGTGAATGAGATGTCTGTTTTTTGACTCCCGAAAGTGGGTGGGGCAGCTTCATCGGTGCTTCCTCTGTGGTTCCGCCACAGTTCCTCTGTTTTCCTTGACAGACTGAGGATACCGCATTCGGGAGTTTGGACCATCCCTCATGAGGGGGGGGTGGGGACTCCACCAGAAGAGGGAGTTGGGCTGTGGGCGACAGTTGGCTTGGGTTTTCTAGCCGAATAGCCCTAGCCCGCATTA
>CAZGYZ010000069.1:0-8894 GCA_964530675.1 uncultured Nitrospira sp.
TGGGCTACGTGGACCAGGACCGCAGCCTGGATCCGAGCAAATCCGTCTACGACATCATCTCTGAAGGCCACGAGACCATTATGCTCGGCAAGACTGAAGTCAACGCCCGGGCCTACTGCGCCCGGTTCAACTTCGCGGGCACCGATCAGCAGAAGAAGGTGAAGGACATTTCAGGCGGCGAACGCAACCGGGTGCATCTGGCCCGCATGTTGAAAGAAGGGGCGAACCTCATCATCCTCGACGAGCCGACCAACGATCTCGACATCAACACCTTGCGCGCCCTGGAAGAAGGATTGGAACGTTTCGCCGGTTGCGCGGTCATCAGCAGTCACGACCGCTGGTTTCTGGACCGGATCGCGACCCACATCATGGCGTTCGAAGGCGACAGCAAGGTCGTCTGGTTCGAAGGGAACTACAGCGAGTACGATGCAGATCGGAAAAAGCGGCTCGGCAAGGAAGCCGATCAGCCGCACCGGATTCGCTACCGCAAACTGACGCGCTAGTCACGCGTCCATCCTTATGGCACCTCGCGCGATCATCACCGGGGCGGCGGGATTGATCGGGCAGTACCTCGTGAAGACCGCCTCGAGATGGGCGCCCGGTTGGGATGTACAGGGACTGTCCCGCGCGGAGCTTGAACTGACCGACACAGCAAATCTAGAAGCGCAGATTCGTACGCTGAAGCCAGACCTCCTCATCCACTGTGCCGCTCTTAGCCGAACCAAGGCCTGCGAGCAAAACCCAGATGAGGCCCGCCGCATCAATGTGGAGGTCACTGCGCACCTCGCGCAGCTGTCCAAGGACATTCCTTTCATCTTCCTATCCAGCGGGGAAGTCTTCGACGGGAGAACCGGCTGGTATGGCGAGACGGATGAGCCGAACCCGGTCAACGTGTATGGCCAGACCAAGCTGGAAGCCGAACAGGCTGTCTTGCAGAATCCCAGACATACAGTCGTTCGGATTGTCCTGACTGCGGGAACTTCGGCGACTGGCGACCGGAGTTTTGTCGAAGATATGTGTCGGACCACGAAGGCCGGCAAGGATGTGACGCTCTATGCCGATGAGTTTCGCTGCCCGCTTCCCGCCGGGGTCATCGCCCGAGCTGTCTGGGAACTCGCCGATCGCAAGCAGCCGGGTCTCTATCATCTGGGCGGAAGCGAGCGGCTCTCGCGTTGGGAAATCGGTGAAGCCTTGCTGCCTTGGTACCCGGAGTTGAAAGGCCGCCTGGTGAAAGGTTCGGCACGGAACCACATCGGGAGTCCCAGGCCCCCCGACCTTTCGCTCCGCTGCGACAAGCTCCAGCGCCTCCTGTCGTTTCGCATTCCGGGATTTCGTGAATGGCTCGCGGGGCGCCCGCGCCGAGGCGAAGATTTGTGGGATTATCTCGAGGGGAGCTCGTAAAACGCAGGGTGCGACTAGAAGTTCGAAGTTCAGAAAACCTCGAACTTGGACCTCGAACCGTCATGAATTGTATAGGTTAGGGGGCCTGCTTGAGAGCGGCGAGGCGAGCCTGGGCTGCGGCTGCTTCTTTGCTATTTGGATAGAGACGGATCACATCTTCGTATAACTGCTTCGCGTGGGGCAGGTTCATCTGGCGCTCTTCGAACTGGGCGGTCTCGAGCAGTTCCTTGGCCTTGTCGCCGGAACAACTCAGTAGCAGCATGAAGCAACAGGCACAGAGTATGAGGCGTGCGGTCATCATAGGTGTCCTTTCAATCGATACCATAGCGTGGCGCCGCGACGGATTCACTTCGACATTGTGGACAGCGGCTTGGGCTCGTCAGACGCCTGCGGTCGCGAAAAACAAAATCGCAGTCCTGGCAGCGTGCCGGATCCAGGATGAACTTCCTTGTCTTGTCGCGCGCGATGGTCTTCACGACGTGGGTCATATGCTCCTCGACTTGTCGCTCGGGAATGCCCAGCATCTGCGCCAACTGATAGGACGATAGCCTGGTGCCCGTGATCACGTCGATGATCCGTTGACGCGGCGTCCGTTCTGGAGGCAACATGACGCAATATCGTAGGGCATCGCGTGAGGAAAACCAAGTTCAATGTAGTCTGAGTTGAACGGCGTTGGTGCCTCTGTCAGGATACAGACAGCATGCACGCTCATCCAAATCCTCATCAGGACGAACTTGCCGAACTCGCGTTGAAACGCGTTGTCGCTTCTGGCGCCGAGTATGGCGATATCAGGATTCTTGACAGCAGAACCCAGACCATCAGCGGCGAAGATCGCCGGATCGCGTCCATTCGTGAAACGCAGGACAGAGGGTTTGGGATCCGCGTCCTCTATCACGGCGCCTGGGGCTTTGCGGCCAGTTCGGTGCTGTCGTTGGAAGAGGTTCCGCGTGTGGCTGAATTGGCGATCGAGATCGCGAAAGGCTCTGCGTCTGTCGCGAGTGAAAGGGTGAAACTCGCAGAAGAGCCGGTCCATCGAGACCGGGTCGTCACGGCGTGGAGGATCGATCCGTTTGCCGTCGGGATGGAAAGAAAAACCATGCTGCTACTAGAGACGATGGAATATGTCCATCGGCAGCCTGGCATCGTGCGGAGCAGCGCGAGCCTGTGGGCCCGTCAGGACCGCAAACTCTTTGTGTCGACCGAAGGGTCGCGTCTGGAGTTCGACCTCCTTGCCCTGAGCGGAGATTTCGATGCCACGGCGGTCCATGACGGGCGGTTCGCTTCGCGGAGCTTCAATACGCCGCATCTTCGGATGGGCTATGAATTGATCGAGGATGCGAATTTCCTGGCTGAGGCCCCGCGCATCGCGTCTCAAGCCGTGGAGAAAGTGAAGGCGCCCACCACCGAGCCGGGCCTGTACGATCTCGTCCTCGATCCGGAACATCTGTCGCTCACGATGCATGAATCCTGCGGCCATCCGAGCGAGCTCGACCGCGCGCTCGGGTACGAGGCCAACTATGCCGGCACCAGCTTTCTCACAACCGACAAACGAGGAACCTTTCAATACGGCTCTCCGCACGTGAGTCTCGTGGCCGACAACTGTGAACCGGAAACCCTTGCCGCGACCGGTTACGATGACGATGGCGTCGCCTGCCAGCAATGGGACATCGTGCGTGATGGGGTCTTCGTCGGCTATTGCACGAACCGCGAGGTCGCGCCGAAAGTCGGTGAGAGTCGCTCGCACGGATCCAATCGGGCAGACAGCTGGGGCAGTGTTCCGATCGTCCGCATCGCGAACATCGGCCTTGAACCGGGCGCTGCCACCCTTGACGAGCTGCTCGCCGATGTCAAGCGGGGCATCTACATTGAAGGCCACGGTTCCTACAGCATCGATCAACGACGGTATAACTTCCAGTTCGGTGGGGATGCGTTCTGGATGATCGAGAATGGCAAACGCACCCACATGGTTCGTGATGTCGTCTACCATGGGATTACGCCGGAGTTCTGGGGCAGCTGCGACGGAGTCGCGGATCGGTCGCACCGCCGTCGGTACGGATTTATCACGTGCGGCAAGGGTCAGCCTGTTCAGTCCGGCTGGATGACCCACGCGGCCTCCCATGCGCGGTTCCGCAACGTCAACGTCATCGGAGGGCAGGCCGGATCATGAGTGCGACCGGTCACAAGACCTGGCCGAAGCTGACGAGCCGTGAGGAGTTCCGGTTTCTCGCGGACCTGGTCCTGAAACATTCGACCGGCGACCATACGCTTGTTTCGTTGCACGATCAGCATAGCGGAACAACGCGGTTTGCGAACAATCAGGTTGTCCAGAACGTCGATACGAGGCGCGGGTCTTTACATGTGACGGTGGCGTTTGGGCTGCGTCATGGCACCGCCGGCACGACGGACTTTACCGCGGGGGCGGTGCAAGAGACGGTGGTCAGAGCTGTGCAGATCGCGAATCTGTCGCCGGACGATCCGGAGTATCTCCCTCCGGTAGAGCCACAGCAATATGTGACGCCTCCTACAACGCGAGCTGAAACTGTCGTGGCTGGGCCAGCCCGTCGGCTGGAATATGCAAACGAGGCGATCGGGCAATGCCGGATGGAAAATCTTGGAGCAGCCGGAATTGTGTCCTCGTCGGTCGCGACAGTCGGAGTGGCCGCGAGTACGGGACTCTTTGCCCATGAAGAACGGACCGATGCACGATTCAGCCTCACGGTTCAGGCTGGCGAGGCGACTGGTTGGGGCGCCGCAGCCCATCGGTCCATCGATCATCTGAGGGTCCAGGAGCGGACACTCGTCGCGATCGATAAGGCCAAAAGAGGCCTGGAGGTGCGCGAGCTGCCGCCGGGGCGCTATACAGTGATTCTTGAGCCGGCTGCCGTTGCGGGGCTGTGGTCCTCGCTGCTCTGGACGCTCGATGCGAAGTCTTACGAGAAAGGCACGAGTGCCTTCTCGGGCAAGTTGGGCCAGCCGATCGTCGACAAGCGACTGACGCTCCGAAATCTTCCGGCACACGAGGATCTTTTGGGCATTGGGTTCACCTCTGACGGGTTGCCGACCGTGGCGTCCGACTGGATTTCAGAGGGGCGGCTCACACAGCTTGTGTACGATCGGTTCACCGCAAAGAGGCGAGGGATTGATACAATCCCCACACTCGATGCCCCCTGCCTCTCAGGGGGAGGGTCGTCCTTGCCGACGCTACAGGAATTAATCAAGGGAACAGAGCGCGCCATACTCGTGACGAACTTCTGGTACATCCGGACGGTCAATCCAACCAATCTCTCCCTGACCGGTATGACGAGAGACGGCACGTTTCTCGTCGAGAATGGAGCGATTGTGTCGGCAGTGAAGAACTTTCGGTTTCACGAGAGCCCTCTGCGAGTCTTCAACCGGATCGAGGCCTTCACCAGTCCAACTGAAGCGATCACGTCCGAAACCGGCAAGCTGCTTGTGCCGGCAATGACGCTGCGCGACTTCAACTTTTCCAGCGTCACCCGATTCTGAGGTTTGCCCGCTGTGAGCGGACAAGAAAGGCGGTGGGCATGGTGTGGATGACAAGGTGGTGTCATATGGCAGTGCTGGGAGCGAGCCTGTTGGGTACCGGCTGCAACATCGCAGGAACTTCGAAGCAAGAGGATCTTGGACAGGGGATCGTGCGGGGGACGTTGGGAGCCCAATGGACTGGCGAGATGCGACTCGCTATGCCGACCAATGTTTTATCTCTGCCAGGACAGGTGACGGCGGTCGAGGGTGGGGCCTATGTACTTCAGGACGTCAGGGGTGTCGAACATTGCATAGCGCATGACGAAAATACTCGAATCGATCGACCGGCCCATGTCGGAGATCGTATAGAAGCCTTCGTAGACGACAAAGGACGCGCAGTCCTTATTCGGAACATTGATCAGGGCGAACGAGAGCGGTAGATCTAGCAGGATGCTGAAAATATCCGTAAGCGGGACGAAGGTTAAGGTTTAGGCTAAGGCTGAGATAAAGAGAGTCTGATCTTCGCTCAACCTTGACCTCAACCTCAGCCTGCCGGACTTGTTGCGGGTTTGGCGGAGCAACGGGCTAATTCGGATTAGGGGAGGATCGATGTTCGCGACGCTCTTGGTTGTAGGTATGGCCTGTTGGCTTGCGATGTTCTCATCGGCGGAAGCCGAGCCTGCCGACCAGACCGATGCTCCGCCGCTTTTCGACAATCTGGGCTCCCTCCACCATCCCATCACCACTACATCGGAACAGGCCCAACGGTATTTCGATCAGGGGCTCCGACTCGTCTATGCCTTCAACCACGAAGAAGCGATCAGGTCGTTTGAAGTTGCGGCGCACCTCGATCCGCAGGCTGCCATGCCCTACTGGGGAATCGCACTGGCGCTCGGTCCCAACATCAATAGTGCGATGGAGAAGAAAGGCGAACATCGCGCTGTCGAGATGGTTCAGAAGGCTCGGCGAATGGCAGCCCGCGCCACTCCCGTGGAGCAGGCTTACATCGAGGCGTTGGCCGCACGGTACGTGGGCCGAAGGGGGATCAATCGCAAGGGACTCGATGAGGCCTATGCGAAGGCCATGCGATCGGTGGCGCAGCGGTTTCCCGAGGATGGCGATGCGGCCACGCTGTTTGCGGAAGCGCTGATGGATTTGCGGCCTTGGGATTTCTGGAAACCGGATGGGCGACCGCAGCCTGGCACCGAGGAGATCGTCACCACGCTCGAGGCCGTGCTCGTGAAGAATCCCGATCACCCAGGGGCCTGCCATTATTACCTGCATGCGGTGGAGGCGTCGTTGCAACCGGAACGAGCATTGCCCTGTGCAGAGAGGCTACCGGACCTGATGCCGGGCGCCGGCCATCTCGTTCATATGCCCGCCCACATCTACATGCGGGTCGGAAAGTATCACGAAGCAGTGGATAGGAATCAGCAGGCGGCCCACGTCGATGAGCAGTACTTCGCCAGTCAACACCCAACCGGCGAGTACGCCGATGGTTATTACCGACACAATCTCCACTTCCTCTGGGCGTCCTTGGCGATGGAGGGTCGCAATGTCGAAGCCATGAAAGCGGCTCGTGACGTGGCTGCGACGATTACCGTGGAGGAAGCCGGCAAAGATCGCTCGAAAGAATTTTACCTCCCGACGCCGATCTTTTCGATGATTCGGTTCGGCCGATGGGAGGAGCTGCTCAAGGAGCCTGTACCGCCCAAGGGATTGCGTTTGATGGACGGGATGTGGAGGCTGGGACGAGGACTCGCTCTTGTTGCGACCGGCCGACTTCCCGGGGCTGAGGGTGAGCATGTCGTTCTTGCCGGCCTCACTAAGCAGATCCGCCGGGATCGCACGACGGAAGAAAAGACCCAGCGGGCGCTTCTCAAGATTGCGGAGCGGATCCTGTCAGGAGAGATCGCTGCCCGCCACCAGCGCTACGATGACGCGATCAGGCTATTCGAGGAAGCGATTAAGATGGAAGAGGCGCTTCCCTACTCGGAACCGCCGCTCTGGCCATTATCCGTACGGCATCATCTTGGGGCTGTGCTCTTGCTGGCTGATCGCCCGTCTGAAGCGGAAGCGGTCTATCATGCGGATCTTCTGCGCCATCCGGACAATGGATGGGCGCTGACTGGATTGATCCAGAGCCTTCGGGCTCAACAAAAGGATGATCAGGCAGCTGAGGCTGAAGATCGTTTCAAGAAAGCCTGGGCCCATGCCGACTTCATTCCAGCTGATTCTCGAA
Organism: uncultured Nitrospira sp.; assembly: GCA_964530675.1. Lineage (GTDB taxonomy): Bacteria > Nitrospirota > Nitrospiria > Nitrospirales > Nitrospiraceae > Palsa-1315. The sequence goes on from CAZGYZ010000069.1 coordinate 7,130, forward strand.
TGTGAAGCGTGAGCGAGACAAGCAAGACGTGCGCGACAGGCGCGACACGAAGTTCGAAGTTCTGGGTTCGAAGTTCCGAAAACCTCGAACTTCGGACCTCGAACTCCCCCCGTCTCGCCCGTGAAGCGTAAGACTTCACCAAGCTATTCGACTGAGTCTGTAAGGAGGGCCGTTTCATGAGAAGACAAATCACCCGATCGGTTCTTACCGTGGCCGTTCTCCTCGTCGGAGCGTGGAACGTGCAGTCGACCGGCCTGGCTGCAGCGGATACGACGTCGGGCAAGGCCTACTTCGCAGGGGGTTGTTTCTGGTGCATGGAAGAAGTCTTCGAGAAGGTTGAGGGGGTTCTGTCTGCGACCTCAGGATATATGGGGGGGACGGTTTCCAATCCGACCTATGAAGAGGTGTCCGCTGGACGAACAGGCCATACGGAATCGGTCGAAGTGGTCTATGACCCAGCTAAAGTGAGCTATCAGAAGCTCCTAGACGCTTTTTGGCGCAACGTCGATCCGATCACACCGAATGCACAGTTCTGCGACCACGGCAGCCAGTATCGCTCCGCCATTTTCTTTCGCACTGACGAAGAGAAACGCGCATCGGATAGCTCTAAACAGGTGATCGAGCAATCGAGACGATTTAAAGAGCCGATTGTCACCCAGGTTGTGATGGCCCCGCAGTTCTATCCAGCCGAGGAGTATCACCAAGACTTCTACAAGAAGAATCCCATCCGCTACAAACTCTACAAATACAATTGTGGTCGCGCCCAGCGGCTGGAAGAGTTGTGGGGAAAGCCATAATATAAGCCGCGCGTCCTGCTTCTATTGCCCTGACACTTCGCAAGAGTCAGGCGACAAATCCTCCGCCCTCAGTGTATATTCCCAATCCCAGTAACTCGTGCCGACTTCTTTGTCCAGTGAGGCGCGGTCCGTGAAACGTCCGATCCGACAATCGACCAGAAAACCAGTGATCGGTGTCATGGGTCCGGCCAAGGCCGGTACCAGAGAATTGGCCGACGCCAAAAGCTTGGGAGAACTCATTGCACGTCAAGGATGGGTGGTGTTGACAGGAGGGCGCGCGAGCGGCGTGATGGACGCGGCCAGTGAGGGTGCGAAGTCGGTGCCCGGCAGCTTGACCATCGGGATTCTCCCGGATGGCAAAGCACGGGTGTCCCGTTATGTGGATGTGGCGATTGTCACGGACCTGGGCCAGGCGCGCAACAACGTGAACGTCATGTCCAGCGACGTCATCGTGGCCTGTGGGCTCGGCGGTACCGGGACGGTTTCAGAAGTTGCCTTAGCATTGAAGGCAAAGAAGACCGTGATATTGTTGGGAGCTGACAAGGCCGGGGTTGGCCTGTTCAAAAATCTCGCGCCGCATCTTGTCCATGCGGCTGCCTCGCCTGAAGAGGCGGTCAAGCTGCTCGGCGATCTTCTCTAGCCAGCCTTGTTCATTTAGTCTATTCGGTCTGTCTGGTTTGTTTGGTTGAACGAGACTAACCAGATGAACAATATCAACCCGTCTCGCCCGATCCCGCACAGCTGTCTCTGATCCTCACATCGAGAACCCCCCGGAAGTCCGCGCCTTCTGAAGAATCACCATTTTTTGGCTCACGCCAATAGTTCCCAAACGTCCACTCTGTGCAGATCGCACCACAATGCGGTATGAGGCATAACCGTCGTTTCCCCTGTCCTATCCGCATGTTAGCTGAGGGCCATCTCGGCATGGATCTTGAGCCTTTTCAGGCTTCTTATGGAGGTTGTTGTGC
>CAZGYZ010000070.1:0-8893 GCA_964530675.1 uncultured Nitrospira sp.
ACTAAGGGGTGGCTGGGATGATCCCAACTGCGCGCGTCCAACGAGGGGAGTCTGCGACCGCGCGTTGCGCGAGCATGGGGATCGTCCCAGCTACCCCGCTCCATTTTTCAGCATCCTGTTTAGACGATGCCATGTTTGAGCAAGTCATGCAGATGCGCGACCCCGACAATCCGCTTCTCGTTGTCCGCAACGACGAGCGTGGTGATGCCATACCGCTCCATCATTTCAACCGCCTTGGCTGCCAACTCATCCGGTCCGATCAGCTTAGGATGTCGTGAGGCCAATGATCCGGCTGTGACCTTGGAAAAATCCCCACCCTGCTGGAGAAACCGCCGCAGATCGCCGTCGGTTATCACTCCCGCAAGTGTGCCTGCTCGATCGACCACTGTGGTCATGCCGAGTTTTTTCGCCGACATTTCGAGAATAGCCACTGAACCTAAGACCGTCTCTCTTACTTGTGGGACGTCCTGCCCCCTGTGCATGACGTCTCGCACTTTCACCAGTAATCGGCGTCCGAGAGTCCCGCCAGGATGAAATTGCGCAAAATCCTGCTCCTTGAACCCGCGCTTCTCGAGCAAGGCAACGGCTAAGGCGTCGCCCATGGCGAGTGTCGCCGTCGTGCTCGCCGTCGGCGCAAGCCCCATAGGGCAAGCCTCTTCTGCAACAGAAACATCCAACGCGACGGAGCTATTCTTGGCTAGGGTCGAACTCATTCGTCCAACGATTGACAGAACAGGAATGCCCATGCGCTCCATGAAAGGCAACAGCTGCAAAATTTCCTGCGTCTCTCCGCTATTTGAAATTGCAATGAGCACATCCTTGCGCGCCAGCATGCCGAGATCGCCGTGAAGCCCTTCGGCTGGATGGAGAAAAAACGATGGCGTCCCGGTACTGGCCATCGTGGCGGCAATCTTCTGCCCAATCAAACCGGATTTGCCCATGCCCGAGATGACGACTTTGCCCTTGCACGCATAGAGCAGATCCACGGCATCCGAGAAACCGCCATCGAGCCGTTGAATGAGGGCCTGGACCGCACGCGCTTCGATGTCCAGCACACGCCGGCCTACATCAAGGCTGGTTCGGCCCTTCGGCACCGTCGATCGAGCGCCTTTCGGCTTGGTTACTTTCGAGGTTGTGACGCGTCGCATATCCGCATGACCCGTTCAAGCAAAGCTTTGAGCTGATGGAGCGGCACCATATTGGGTCCGTCCGACAAGGCCTCATCGGGATTGGGATGGACTTCCATGAAGAAACCATCGACTCCGGCTCCGGCTGCCGCGCAGGCCAATGGCTCGACGAATTCACGCTGGCCGCTGGACTTGGTTCCCCCGCCTCCAGGCAACTGCACACTATGAGTCGCATCGAAAACCACCGGATAGCCAAAACTCCGAAGGACCGGGAAGGACCGCATATCGACCACAAGGTTATTGTAGCCGAACGACGATCCTCTCTCGGTCAGAACGATCCGCTGATTTCCTGACTCCTCCACTTTCTTCACCGCATTGCCCATTTCTTGCGGCGAGAGGAACTGACCCTTCTTGACGTTCACCACTTTGCCGGTCTTCGCCGCTGCGATGATCAAGTCGGTCTGCCTGCAGAGAAAGGCGGGAATCTGGAGCACGTCCACAATCTTCCCCGCTTCGGTCGCCTGTTCTTCCGTATGGACGTCCGTCAAGACAGGAAGACCCAGCTGAGCCTTGACCTTCTTCAGCACCGCCAAGCCTTTTTCGAGACCAGGTCCGCGATAAGAGTTGATGGAGGTCCGGTTCGCTTTATCGAAAGACGATTTGAAGATATAGGGCATGCCCAGAGACTTGGCGATCTCAGCGATGCGGCCAGCCGTGTCCAGCACAAGCTGTTCGCTCTCGATGACACAGGGCCCGGCAATTAGAAACGGCCGATGCCCCGCGCCGACTTTGAATGAACCGATTTGGACTTCGTGACTCATCACCGCCCTCGCCAAACTACGGGATGATCAAACTGATCTTTTAACAAGGCCGCAGGCGAGACAAAACTGGAGGCGTACCCTCTGGGGTACGTTGAGGATTTTGTCGAACCGAGAACGCAGTTAAAGGGCAGTTTCAGCATCCCACCTCAGTGGCCGCACTTTCTTTTAAGAGAAGCCCCCACAAATCCGCTAAACAACGGATGCGGACGGTGTGGCCGCGAATTGTATTCCGGATGGAACTGTGTCGCCAAAAACCAGGGATGATTCTTCAATTCAATGATCTCAACCAGCCGCCCGTCAGGCGAAAGTCCGCTCAGCACGAAACCCTTGGCAAGTAATCGCTCGCGGTACGCGTTGTTAAATTCGTACCGATGCCGATGACGCTCACGCACCTCGCTCACCCCATACATCTTTTGGGCCAAGGTGCCCTCCCCCAGCACACAGACATACGACCCCAGCCGCATCGTCCCGCCCTTGTCGCTGACAGACTGCTGATCCGACATCAAATGAATGACGGGATGGGGAGAGGCTTCGTCGAACTCCGCGCTGTTGGCGCCGGTCAATCCTGCCACGTTTCGTGCAAACTCGATCGTGGCACACTGCATGCCCAGACACAAACCAAGGAATGGGATCTGGTGTTCCCTGGCATAGCGAATCGCAGCGACCTTTCCTTCGATCCCGCGCGCGCCGAACCCCCCTGGCACCAGGATGCCATCGACCTCGCGGAGGATACGCTCAGTCCCCTGCCGTTCAATTTCCTCGGATTCGATCCACTGAATATTCACCCGTGTTTCATGATCAATGCCGCCATGGACCAGCGACTCTGAAAGACTCTTGTAGCATTCCTTCAGCCCCGCATACTTGCCGACCAGAGCGACCGAGACTTCATGCTTGGGATACTTGATCTTCTGGACCATCGCATCCCATTCGCGCAGATTCGGCGGACCGGTCTTGAGTTGGAGCTGGCGCACGATCAGCTCGTCCAGTCCTTCCTTCCGAAACACGATCGGCACTTCATAAATCGTCTCGACGTCCTTAGCCGTAATCACTGCGTCTTTTTCGACATTGCAGAACATCGCGATCTTGCCCTTGAGTTCCGGCGGCAGATACCGATCGGTTCGGCAGAGGAGGATATGAGGCTGAATGCCGATCTCCCGGAGCTTGTTGACCGAATGCTGCGTCGGTTTGGTCTTGAGTTCACCGGCTGTGCCGATGTAAGGCACCAGCGTCAGATGAACGTAGAGCACGTTCTCGCGTCCGACGTCATACGGCATCTGGCGAATCGCTTCAAGGAAGGGCAAGCTTTCGATGTCGCCGACCGTCCCGCCGATCTCCACGATCGTCACGTCCATCCCCTGGGAGATGCGCATGATGCACTGTTTAATCTCGTCGGTAACGTGAGGCACCACCTGCACCGTCCCGCCAAGGTAATCACCGCGCCGCTCTTTTGTGATGACCGAATGGTAGATCCGGCCGGTCGTGTAATTATTTTCTTTGGTGAGGGTCAGGGACGTGTACCGTTCATAGTGGCCGAGATCCAAGTCTGTCTCCGCACCATCGTCAGTCACATAGACTTCCCCATGTTGATAGGGATTCATCGTGCCGGGATCGACGTTGATGTAGGGATCGAGCTTGAGAAACGTAATCTTCAACCCCCGGCTCTCGAGCAGGTTCCCGATCGAAGCAGAAGCAAGCCCTTTCCCCAGGGAGGAGACGACTCCGCCTGTGACAAAAATGAATTTGCTCATCGTAGCCCCCATCTTGCCGGATCGTATTGTTCTGACTGGCCTGCCACTCTCATCTGGAAGGGACGGCCTTTCGCGCGCCCAACTCCCGCTTGTCGACTTCAGACTGTTGGAGCCTCTCTGTCACAGACTCGACATCTTCCGGCCTATCCACCCGAAAGGAATCATGTTTAGTTTCCCAGACTCTGATCGGAATGCCATGTTCCAACGCACGCAACTGCTCGAGCTTTTCCGCATCCTCCAACCGTCCGGTGGGCAGGGCTGCCAGTTTCAACAGGATGTCGCGCCGGTACATGTACAGGCCAAGGTGAATATAATGCAACCCTCCGACCGCCTTGCGGCTTGTGTCGTCCCGGACCAATGGAATGGGCGCGCGTGAGAAATAGAGGGCGTTGCCGAGATGGTCCGTGACCACCTTCACCACCGAAGGATTGTGGACATCCTCTGTCGACTCGATTGCACGCTTCAGTGTGCCCATTTCTGTGCCGCTCTCGATGAACGGCTTGATGAGATCCGCCAACAAATCCGGCTGCAGAGGGATCTCATCTCCTTGCAAATTGAGAAAATAGTCTCCATCGAACATACGAGCCACTCCGGCGACTCGATCGGTGCCTGTCCGATAATCTCCGGCTACCATCACGACACGCCCGCCAAACCCTTCCACAGCCTGTTTGATCCGCTCATCGTCGGTGGCGACCAAAACCTCCGTCACCGCTCGACAAGCCGCCGCTTGTTCGTACACATGCTGGATCATGGGCTTTCGACCGAGCATGACCAAGGGTTTTCCTGGAAAGCGCGACGATCCGTATCGGGCCGGAATCACCACCATGACGGACGGTGTAGCCTTATTCATGGCCGAGCGCCTCAGAGAGCTGCTGGGCCGAGAGGGTCGCGGTACCGACCATACCGACGACGATACCAGCGGCATGGTTAGCCAGCGTCGCCGCATCTCTCGTCGAAGCGCCGGTCGACAGTGCGAGGGCCAAGGTTCCGATCACCGTATCGCCCGCACCGGTGACATCATAGACTTGACGGGCCCGTGCGGGAATATGCCAAGAGGCATCTTCTCCTTCGTACAAGCTCATCCCTTTTTCACCGCGCGTAATGAGCACCGCCTGGCATCCTAGCCGCTGCCGTATGATCGCGCCGGCTTCGTTGCTAGCCTGATCGTCATCACCATGCACCCCAGCAGCTTGTGTCGCTTCAAGATGGTTCGGCGTGATGACCGTCGCTCCCTTGTAGTAGCTGAAGTGTTCGACTTTCGGATCGACGACCAGAGGTATACCACGAAGTGACGCGAGCCGCGTGAGTTCCGACATCAGCGTGGCACTCACCACTCCCTTGGCATAGTCCGACACCACAAGACAGGATAGTTCCCGTAACCGTGATTCCACGTAGCGAAGAATCCGCCGTTGCATCGCCGGCTTGAGTTCCGCCCGGCGCTCCACATCGTACCGTACGATTTGCTGATTATGCGCAATGACGCGAGACTTTCTGGTGGTTGGGCGGTCCTGATCGATGACAACCCCGCCGCGCCCTGAGCGGGTTCCCCCCAGCTCCTTCAGGAGCATCCGGCCGCTTTCGTCTGAACCGATCACGCCACAGAGGTCCGCTTTCCCTCCCAAGGCCAGGATGTTATTGAAGACATTTGCGGCGCCGCCGAGCCTCAAGGATTCAGAGTCGACATGGACCACCGGCACCGGGGCTTCCGGCGAGATGCGGCTCACACGGCCCCAGATATAATGGTCGAGGATGAGATCCCCGATGACCAGCACGGAAGCTTGCGGGAACCGCGAAATGTACTGCCGAAGCGCTTGAGGGGACGCCCCCCCACCGCCCTGAGCCTCGCCTGCCGCAGCAGCCTGCCGCGTGGCTTTACCTATTGAATGGCTTTGCCGATTCGATCCCATCTGACCCACTCCATCATTTGACCTTGCCCGTTCCAAGACCAATAAATACGGAACGCCTTCCCGCGGATTTTCTCCTCGCGCACAAATCCCCAAAACCGGCTGTCCAGACTTTGGTCTCGATTGTCGCCCATCACGAAATAGGCGCCCTCGGGCACGGTCACCGGCCCGAAATTATCGCGCGAATTGATCGAGCCGTCGATGACCCCCGGATCGATCCGTTGGGTGAAGGATTTATCGTTGAGCTCAACCCCGTTCACCAGAACCGCTTTATTACGAAGTTGGACCGTATCGCCCGGAGTCCCCACAATCCGTTTGATGAAATCCTTTTCCTCATCTTCGGGAAACCGGAACACGATAATGTCTCCCCGCTCCGGCTTGCCAAATTCGATGAGCGCCTGCGAAGCATAGCAATTAATGGGAGGAAATCCTGCTGAAAACTTGCACTCACTGGGCCATTGGATACCGTAAGAGAGTTTGCTGACCAGGATATGATCCCCGATCAACAGGGTGGGGATCATCGAGCCGGAAGGAATCTTGAAGGCCTGGACAACAAACACCCTGATCGCAAAGGCCAGGAGCATCGCCACAATAATGGCTTCCGCATACTCGCGAAAGAGCGACTTTCTGCCCGGCTGTTCCACCGCCAACGGCTCGCTGAACACCGGCGCGTCAGCAGCATCTGTGCGCCCCTGTGGGGCTGCGGACCTGAGGTCGTCCGATGGGGGAAGCTTTGCGTCTCCGCTCATTCCTCACCGACTTTCAAGATGGCGAGGAAGGCCTCTTGCGGCACTTCCACGTTCCCCACTGACTTCATGCGCTTCTTCCCTTCCTTCTGCTTCTCGAGGAGTTTGCGTTTTCGCGTAATATCGCCGCCGTAACATTTTGCGAGCACGTTCTTCTTCATGGCTCCGATCGTCTCACGCGCAATGATCTTGCTCCCGATCGCCGCCTGAATGGCAATCTCATACATCTGTCGTGGAATAAGCTCCTTCATTTTCTCGGCAAGCAGACGCCCACGCTGAATGGAACGATCTTTATGGGTGATAAACGACAGGGCATCGACCGCTTCGCCGTTCAGTAAAATATCGAGCCGCACGAGATCGGACTCTCGATAGCCGAGCACTTCATAGTCGAGCGAAGCATAGCCCTGCGTGCGCGACTTGAGTTTATCGTAAAAATCGAGAATGACCTCGTTGAGCGGCAATTCATAACTGATCATCACCCTGGTCGGATCGAGAAATTGCATGCCCTGCTGGATACCGCGGCGTTCTTGACAGAGCTGGAGGATGGCCCCCATGTACCGTTCTGGTGTAATGATCGACGCCAGGATAAACGGTTCCTCAAACGAGTCGATACTGCTGGGAGACGGAAGCTGCGTCGGGTTATTGACCTCCAGGACCTCGCCCTTGGTCGTCAGCACGCGATAGACGACGGTCGGTGCGGTGGTGAGAAGCGTCAGGTTATATTCGCGTTCGAGCCGCTCCTGAATGATTTCCATGTGCAGCAGGCCCAGGAAGCCGCATCGGAAACCGAACCCGAGCGCCAGCGACGTCTCAGGCTCGTAGACGAACGAGGAATCGTTCAATCGCAGTTTGACCAGCGCATCGCGCAAATCTTCATACCGGCCCGTGTCGGTAGGATACAGCCCGCAGAACACCAGCGGCTTCACTTCTTTATAGCCGGGGAAGGGGGCGCTTGTCGGGTTCACTGCATCTGTGAGCGTATCGCCGATCTTGACGTCCGCGACTTCTCTCATATTCGCGCAGAGGTACCCGACCTCGCCGGTCAACAGCTCGGTCTTTTTTGTCCTTTTCGGGGTGAATTGGCCGACTTCCATCACTTCGAATATCCGATCGTTCGACATGACTTTGATCTTCATCCCAGGGCGTAAAGAACCGTCCACCACTCTCGTCAACACGATCACCCCTTGATAGTTGTCGAACCAGGAATCAAAAATGAGCGACTTGAGCGGCGCATCGGGATTGCCGGACGGTGGAGGAATCCTGGCAATGACCGCCTCCAACACCTCCGACACGCCACGTCCCTCTTTCGCGCTGATCGGCAGCGCATCGGTCGCATCCAGCATCAGCACATCGGAAATCGATTGCTTGGTCCCTTCCAGATCGGAGCTCGCAAGATCGATCTTATTGATAACCGGAATGATCGTGAGGTTATTGGCCATCGCCAGGTTCACATTGGCGATCGTCTGAGCCTGGACCCCCTGCGTCGCATCGACGAGCAACAGCGCACCCTCGCAGGCCGCCAAACTGCGCGACACTTCATAGGTAAAGTCGACGTGACCCGGCGTATCGATCAAATGCAAGGCATACGTCTTCCCGTCCTTGGCCTGATACCGGACCGCGACCGAGTGGGCCTTGATCGTGATCCCACGTTCACGCTCCAGGTCCATTGCGTCGAGAATCTGTTCTTTCGATTCTCGGGCCGTGACAGCGCCAGTAGCTTCCAGAAACCGGTCAGCGAGGGTAGATTTGCCGTGATCGATATGGGCAATAATCGAGAAATTGCGTATCAGGCTTTGCAAATCCTAACTCATTTCCCAATAAAATCGATTCATTATAGTGAGCGACCCCGATGTTGTCAAAGCAAACGCCCTCCTCGTATACTCCGCATCGCACCGCGTTCCCATGAAAAGAGTCAAGGGTCAGTGGTCATTGGTCAATCGGTTAAAACAATCCTTCCGGCCCTGACAATTGACTGATGACCATTGACCATTAACCCTCTACCCAACTGCTATGGCACGAAAACCTTCTATTCGACAGTTGATCGATTGGGACCACCGGTACCTCTGGCATCCCTTCACCCAAATGCAGGAATGGGAGCAGGAGAAGCCGCTCATCATCGAGCGGGGGAAAGGGTCTTACCTGATCGATACGGAAGGGAAGAAGTATCTCGACGGGACTTCATCCATCTGGGTCAATCTCCATGGCCATCGCCATCCGGCGCTCGACCGTGCAATCAAGAAACAGCTGGAGAAGATTGCCCATTCCTCGCTGTTCGGAATTTCCAATCCACCTGCAATTGAACTCGCGCGCGCCTTGATCAGGATCGTACCTAAAGGCCTGACGCGGGTATTTTATTCCGACGATGGATCGACGGCAGTCGAGATCGCACTCAAAATGGCGGTCCAGTATTGGCAGCTCCAACGGCCAGAAGCCGGACCCAAGAACACATTTCTTCACCTGAAGCTGGCCTACCACGGCGACACTGTCGGCGCCGTCAGTGTCGGCAACATCGACCTCTTCCATGGGCGATTCAAGTCGCTGCTGTTC